>USGC01000170.1 GCA_900554095.1 uncultured bacterium | reverse complement strand
CTACTGATACTGTCGCACCTACCATCGGGTTGTTACCCATGCCAATAATACCCATCATTTCAACGTGAGCCGGAACAGATGAAGATCCTGCAAATTGTGCATCACCGTGCATTCTGCCCATTGTATCTGTCATACCGTAAGATGCAGGGCCTGCTGCAACGTTATCAGGGTGAAGAGTTCTTCCTGTGCCGCCACCTGATGCTACGGAGAAGTATTTTCTGCCATTTTCAAAGCACCATTTTTTATAAGTACCTGCAACAGGGTGTTGGAAACGTGTCGGGTTAGTTGAGTTTCCGGTAATTGAAACATCAACGCCTTCGTGAATCATAATTGCAACACCTTCAGATACATCATCAGCACCGTAGCATTTTACTTTTGCTCTTTCACCGTCTGAGAATGGCTGTTCTTTAACGATTTTCAATTCGCCGGTTTTGTAATCGTATTTAGTTTCAACTGATGTGAAGCCGTTAATTCTTGAAATTACATAAGCAGCGTCTTTGCCCAAACCGTTCAAGATAACTCTCAAAGGTTCTTTTCTAACTTTGTTAGCGTTTCTTGCAATACCGATAGCTCCTTCAGCGGCGGCAAAAGATTCGTGGCCTGCCAGGAAGCAGAAGCATTTTGTTTCTTCTCTCAAAAGCATCGCAGCCAAATTACCGTGGCCTAAACCTACTTTTCTTGTATCGCCGACTGAACCCGGAACACAGAATGCCTGCAAACCTTCACCGATAGCTTCAGCCGCGTCTGCTGCTGATTTAGCACCTTTTTTCAATGCAATTGCAGCACCCAAAGTGTAAGCCCATACTGCGTTTTCAAATGCAATAGGCTGAATACCTTTTACAATTTTGTCAACATCAATACCTTTAGAAAGACAAAGCTCTTGAGCTTCTTCTAAAGATTTGAAACCGTATTCAGGCAAAATTTTGTTTAATTTAGCCTGACGTCTATCTTGTCCTTCAAATTTAACTGTCATTTTTATTTCCTCTTAATTTTTATTTTTAACTGCTGAGAGTAACCCCTCACCCGAATTTCTATTCAACTCTCGGATCGATTTTTTTAACAGCATCGGCAAATCTACCGTAAGTTCCGATATTTTTTTCCAAAGCTTCTTTAGGATCAACGCCTTTTTTGATAGCTTCCATCATTTTGCCGAGGTGAACGAATTTATATCCAATAACTTCGTCATTTTTGTCTAAGCCGAGTTCAAGCACGTAACCTTCTGCAACTTCAAGGTATCTTGGGCCTTTTTGTTTAGTTGAGAAAATTGTACCTACTTGAGAACGAAGACCTTTACCTAAATCTTCAAGACCAGCTCCGACCGGCAATCCGCCTTCTGAGAAGGCTGTTTGAGTACGGCCGTAAACAATTTGGAGGAATAATTCTCTCATAGCAACGTTAATAGCATCACAAACAAGGTCAGTGTTAAGCGCTTCAAGGATTGTTTTGCCTGGCAAAATTTCACCGGCCATAGCGGCAGAGTGGGTCATGCCTGAACATCCAAGAGTTTCAACAAGCGCTTCTTGAATGATACCATCTTTAACGTTAAGAGTTAATTTGCAGGTACCTTGCTGAGGTGCACAGCATCCGCAGCCGTGAGTTAAGCCTGAAATTTCTTCGATTTTTTTAACCTTAGTCCATTCGCCTTCTTGAGGGATAGGAGCGGGTTCACCTTTAACGCCGCGTTTCACGCAGCACATTTCTTCTACTTCTTTTGTAACTTGTATACGATCCAACATTTTCTATACTCCCTTCGGTTATATACAAGAATATTGTACGTGCTGAAAAGGAGTAGTCAAGAATTGTTTTTTATGCTATTATTACCAAAAAGGACTGCTTTATGAAAAAATCGGATTTGAATTTGAATATTTAAAAAAAAGTCTTTCAACGCTGAACGAGTGTTATGAATATTTGAATAAACAGCAGGATGAAAAGCTCAAAACTTACATAAAAGATTCTTGCGTTCAGAGATTTGAATACACCTACGAAACCGCGAAAAAATTGATGAATAAATTCTTGAAAAAAGAGTATGACAAAACTGAAAAAGATTTGACCATAAATAATATTTTTCGCGAAATGTTCGGGCTCGGGCTGATTGAAAACTTTGAGAACTGGGCGGATTATCGTGAAAAAAGAAACATCACGTCGCACGAATACAACATTGAGCTTACATACCCGATAATCGATATAATTCCAAAATTCACAGCCGATGTTGATTTTTTGATTAAAAGTTTTGAGAAAGTTTTGATCGATGATTAAGGTTTAAGTTACAAAATTCGTTTATAAATAGCGTCTATGTTTTTCAGAAAATCTTCTTTGTTGAAAATCTCATCAATTTCAGTTGTTGAAAGCAGATTTGTTACTTCTTTATCGTTCAAGAGATTTGCTTTAAAATTTCCGTCGTTTTCGAATGCGTCCAAAGCGTTGCGCTGGACAATTTTGTACGCCGCCTCGCGCGTATGACCTTTTTCTACAAGTTTCAAAAGTGCTCTTTGGGAAAATATTATGCCGCCGAATTTTTCAGTATTTTTCAACATGTTTTTTTCATGAACAACTAAATTCTGTATAATTCCGTTAAGCCTGTTCAGCATAAAGTCAACCAGCGTAAGGCTGTCGGGGAAAATAATTCTTTCAGTAGAGCTGTGCGAAATATCTCTTTCATGCCAAAGCACAATGTTTTCCATTGCGGCAAGCGAATTACAGCGCACAACCCGCGCAAGCCCGCAAAGATTTTCTGATAAAACCGGATTTTTCTTATGCGGCATTGCAGACGACCCTTTTTGACCTTTTGAAAACCCTTCTTCAACTTCCAAAACTTCCGTGCGCTGAAGATGGCGGATTTCTGTTGCGAATTGCTCAATGACGCTTGCTATAAGCGCCAACGATTGCATGAAATAAGCATGGTAATCACGCGCTATTATTTGTGTTGAAATTCTTGCGGGTTTAAGCCCAAGTTCTTTGCAGGTAATCTTTTCCACTTCAGGTGAAATATTACTATATGTCCCTACCGGCCCGGAAATTTGTCCTACACGAATTTGTTCAAGCGCATGCTCAAAGTTTTCTTGTTGACGTTCCAGAATATCAATGAAACTGCATAGCTTAACGCCAAAAGTCATTACTTCTGCATGAATGCCGTGTGAGCGCCCGATACAAATTGTGTTTTTATGCTTTTTTGCTAATTTTTTTAAAGAATTAATCGTCTCGCCAAGATCTTTTTTAATTATCTTACCGCTGTCCTGGATTTGCAGTGCAAAAGCCGTATCAATTACATCAGAGCTTGTCATGCCAACATGCATATGACGTGATAAGTCTTCGCCAAGGCTTTCGTTCACGCAAGTGAGAAAAGCGATTACATCATGTTTAACTTCGCGTTCTATTTCGTCTATTCTTTCTATTGTGAATTTTGCGCGTTTTTTTATTTCTTCTACATCTTTTTTATCAATTTTGCCGAGTTTGGAATATGCCTCGCACACGGCAATTTCAACCTTCAAATAGTAGTCGAATTTGGAATTTAAATCCCATATCTTTTTCATTTCTTCGCGTGAATATCTGTCAATCATATAATTATAATAACATAAAAAAATTAATAAATAAGGCGCCCCGCGCGCGGGGCGCCTTACCACATGCCCGCTCTATTTTGGAAGATTATTAAAGTAATCCTTGTCATGCAAAGCCTTGTAAGTACATCCTGCGCCATTTAGAGTATCGCTTGACGTTGCAGAACAATATTCGTCGGTTTCGTGTAATAATCAGGGCCTTCAGCACCCATAGGCAGAAGCGCACCCTTTTCATTAATCTGGAACATAAACAAGTCCTGCCCCAACCGATTGGGCTTTTTATTAAAACCATTTACATCAACAGATATATATAACTTAGGAACCTGACGGTTTTCAATAAGAACAAGCATGCCATCACTCATCACAAACTGGCCGTCATCAAAATTAGCTAATTCCATTAGACTTACGCCGTTGTAAGTCTTGTAAGTAGTTGAGGAGATATCTGATTACTAGGGAACAATCCATATACATGAGAAATA
>USGC01000169.1 GCA_900554095.1 uncultured bacterium | reverse complement strand
CTCTTCCATTTCTTTTGCAGTGCCGGATAGGTATTTTTTTGAGACTTCCATTATTCGTTTTTCGCTGTTTTTAAAGTTTTTTACTATCCCTGTAGATTTCAAAGCTTTTCTGTTAAATAATGGCAATAAGATAAAAGGGGTTAAAAAAGACATTGAAAAATATAACACTTGCATAATAGAGCGTTCAATAGCTTCATCTTTATTATTTGACATGGCTACTTGAGGTATGCTTATGCCGCCAATCTCTATTATGCCGCGATTTAGAAGTGTGTTCTGTTGAATTTTAGCGGTTGTGTTATAGATTTGCATATTTATTTAAAACCGAAACACAAAGAATTTTGTTATTAAAATAAAGTTTTTTATTTTTACACTCAAATTAACAGTTTAAAATCATCAATCTGCCTGTTTATTTACATCTATAAATTTTTTTTCAAACAAATCATATCAACCAGTTGTTTTCCATTTTCAAAAATAGGATGAGAATAGTTATCAATGAAAAAGTTTTTTATTGTGTGAGTTTTAACAAAACCTCGTTTTTTATAAAAATTAAGAGTTTTTTCATTATCTCCTGTTCCAAGTGTTAAAGTTTTAAAATTTTCTTTATACTTATTGCATATAAAATCCAATAATCTTGATGCATAACCATTATTTTGGTATTGTGGATATGTTGCCAGATTTTTTATTTCTATGGTGTTATTATCCAAGCTGACAACCGCGCAAATGGAGGTTAGTATATTTATATGATACAGAACAAAAAGATTTGATTGATTCAAATATTTGTAAATCATAGCTTCATCCTCATCTCCGATTAACAAAATATCCATAAAATCTGTCTTATTGTGTATTATTTCCTCTATTCTCATAAATTAAATATACATAATAATATATATAATACAAGTTAGTAGCGTTCTGTTACTGTTACTGCCGTTGTGTCGGATGTGGGTTTTGTGTTTTGGTTTTTAAATGGTTTTGAAAGCAAATTTAAGGAGAAATTTTTATGTTTTACAATGTTTTAAAAGCTAAAGATATTGTTGATTTGCAGGACGGCAAACTTCAAAGAAAAGTTTTGATGGAAAACGGCGGCAGCAGTTTTTCTGCAATCGCAATTAAGAAAGACGAAATTATTGATACTCATACGTCTACCTGCGATGCGGCGGTTTATGTAATTGACGGTGAAATAGAAATTCATTTTGACGCGCAAAAGTTTACGGTCGAAAAAGGCGAAATTCTTATGTTCAAAAAAGATACACAGCATAAAGTCCTTGCTATGAAAGACAGTAAATTCTTATTGATTAAAATATAATCAATTTATATGCAAACTTTTGAAAAAATCCTTGCTCCGGCAGGGATTTTTGTGTATAATCCGGTTATGAAAATGATTAAAATAACGAAAATGCAAGGACTTGGAAATGATTTTGTAATCCTTGATTATGAAGAATTTGAGAAAGCAAACCTTTCAATGCCGGAATTAGCAGTAAAACTATGCGATAGGCATTTTGGCGCAGGTGCTGACGGTATGATAATCCCAAACCTTCACCCAGAGCGAGAAGGTGTTGATATCGGCTGGTATTTTTACAACTCTGACGGATCGACGGCCCAAATGTGCGGCAATGGTATGAGATGTTTTGCAAAATACGTTTTTGATAAAAAATTGGTCTCAAAAAAGAAGTTTTTAGTAGAAACTCTTGCGGGTATAATTACACCACAGCTTCTTGATGACGGCCAAGTCCGCGTTGATATGGGCGCTCCGATACTTGAAGATAAAAAAATTCCTTTCAAAGGCGAAAAAGTTTTGAAAGCATTGGATAAAGAATTTAAAATCAATCCGGTATCTATGGGAAATCCGCATTGTGTAATTTTTACGGAGGATGATCCGATGGAATTGGCGCAACAATACGGCCCCGAGATCGAAAAACACGAGTTTTTCCCGGAAAAAACTAACACCGAATTTGCTAGAGTGCTTTCACCAAACGAGGTTGATATGCGGGTTTACGAACGCGGCTGCGGCATTACGCTAGCTTGCGGTACGGGCGCATGTGCAACCGTCGTTGCGGGTGTTTTAAATAACTTAACAGAAAATAAGGTTAAAGTTAATCTTCTTGGAGGGGCCGTAATCATTGAGTGGCGCGGGTCAGCCCAAAATTTATCAGAACATGTTTTTATGACAGGCAGAGCCGATTACAGCTTTTTTGCGGACTACATATTGTAATTGTGTTTGTTTTCATGTTATTATTGCCTTATAGACTAAATAACAAAGGAGAAAAATATGAAAACTTATGAATTATTGACTGTATTTAAACCAAACTTAGATGCAGAAGAAGTGGATAAACTTATCGAAAAACTAAACTCAACAATCGTTGATTTTGGCGGAAAAGTTGAATCTACAGACAAAATCGGAAGAAAAAAATTGGCTTACGATATTCAAAACTTCCGTGATGGATTTTTTGCAACATTGATTTTGAACTTACCTTCAGACAAAGTTGCTGAATTCAACAGACAATTGAGACTTAATGACAATATTTTAAGAATTATGTTTATGGAAGTTTCAAAGAAATCTGCTGCAAAAGCATAGAAATGAAAGAGGTATTTAATGTCATTAGCAAAATCAGCTGTTACAGGAGTTGTGTACCGTACGCCGGAAAAACGTTTTACTCAAAATAACGTCGGAGTTTCAGCTTTTGTAATGAATATTGGCGATAAGGAGGAAATGCTTATTCGCGTAATCTCAAAACGTAACATCTATGATGATTTAGTTTCATCTCTGAATAAAGGCGACAAAGTCTTGGTCGAAGGCCGTCTGCAAACTGCTACAGCCAAAATGGACGACGGTACAGAAAAAAAGATTTTTGAAATAGACGCCAACACAGTCGAAAGATGGGGCGAAATTACATCTTCAGACACTTACGCTTCAAACAGCAGTGAAGATATTGTAAAATTTGAATCAGACGACCTTTCAAACGAACTGATTAACGAAGACGAAATACCGTTTTAAAAAATTCATTTAATATACATTTTGAAAGGACCCCACATGAAAAATTGCACAAAAATGCGTATCTCAATGATTACAAGAGGTATAAACCAAACTTACCAGCTTCAAAAAGGCGGTGCAGGCAAAAAAGCACAATTCCCACAACCGGCAGTAAGGCTGAAATCATTGACAAATGATACACTAGAATTAAAACAAAAAAATACAATTCCCGATTTAATAAGCGGGTTTATCAAACCAAAACAAAAATAATGTAGTAAATTATAAGGCTAGAAAGGCAAACAAAAACAATGGCAAGACAAGAACAAGATAAGAAAAAACGCAAAAATTGCTCACTTTGTGCAGACAAAGTAACTTCTATCGATTACAAAGATGCCGCTAAATTAAAAAGATACTTAACAGAAGCAGGCAAAATTATTCCCAGAAGAATTACAGGCAACTGCGCAGAACACCAACGCATGATTGCAAAAGCTATTAAACGCGCTCGTGAAGCAGCAATTATAGATTACGTTTTTGACTAACAAATGTTTACGGATTGTAAACTTAAAAGAGCCGGAATTTCCGGCTCTTTTTTCGTAATAAATTACCAAACGACTTTTTCAATCAATTCGATTTCGTAACCATCGGGGTCAGTTATGAATGCAATTTTAGTCCCTTTACCGTTCAAATCAAACGGCTCATAAAGATACTTGTAACCTAATTTGTTCATTTTTTCACTGAATTCATCGAGGGATTTAACCGAAAAAGCAAGGTGGCCAAAACCGTTTCCGATGTCATAACCTTTTTCGGGAGTTTCGTCATTGTGAGTAAGCTCCAATTGCGTCGTGAAATCCTCGTCATTCAGAAAATAAAGTGTGCAATCCTCAAGTCTTTTTTTCTTATCAAGCGACATGTTAAGAAGTTCTGTGTAGAATTTAACGGATTTGTCTGCGTCTTTTACTCTAATCATTGTGTGTAATAATTTCATAAATCTCTCCTTATGAATAAATTATAGCACACTTGAAAAGAAATAAGAAATAAGTTATAATATGGTTAAAAAGTTAAAGAGTTTAAAAGGAGGCAAAAAGCATGAATAGACGACAATCTCTGGGG
>USGC01000168.1 GCA_900554095.1 uncultured bacterium | reverse complement strand
CCCCCAAGGATTGTCGTCTATTCATGCCTTTTACCTCCTTTTTAACTTATTAACTCTTTAACTATCATCATTATACCCTATTTGTAGAAAATTTTCAACCGCGTTGATTGAAAACATTATTTATCCGTAGTACAATTAAGTTATAGAGATTAAAAAATAGGAAAAGAGACTGAAATGACAAAAAAAGAATTTATTTTTTTAGGCCCCCCGGCTTCCGGCAAAGGCACTCAAACAACTCATTTAGCGGAATACTTAAATCTGCCTCACGTTGATACCGGTGCACTTTTAAGAGCTGCCATAGCTTCCGGCAGCGAAGATGGATTAACTGCTAAAAAATTCATTGATGACGGAAAGCTTGTACCTGTAGATTTAGTCGCTTCTATAATTAAAACAAGATTATCAGAAGACGACTGCCGCAATGGGTATATCCTGGACGGTTTCCCAAGAAGCGTTGAGCAGGCTGAAAAACTCGAAATTATTAACCGTTCAATCGACAACGATAAAGTTGATTTTAAAGCAATTTATTTTGACATTGATACAGAAGTTCTTATTGATAGAATTATCTATCGCCGCTCTTGCCCAAAATGCGGAGAAATTTACAATCTTAAATTTAACCCTCCTAAATCAGATTCAGTTTGCGACAAGTGCGGTGAAAAATTAACCCAAAGAAAAGATGATAACAGAGAAACAGCCCAAAAACGTTTTGAAACATATTTTGCAGAAACCGCGCCCCTTATTGATTATTACAAAAACAAAGGTGCCCTGGTTTCAATTGATGCAAACGGTGATATCGAGCAAGTTTGGGATAAACTATTGAAGGTGATTAATGATTAACAAAAAATCAAGAGATGAAATTAAAAGAATGCGCCATGCCGGTCATATTGTGGCTTTAGTTCACAAAAAAATGCGTGAAGTTATTGAACCCGGCATTTCCACATTAGAGCTTGACAGCATTGCGTACAAAATAATTAAAGAAAATCGGGCTATACCTACATTTTTAGGGTATAGCGGCTTTCCAGGAAGCATCTGCGCTTCTATAAACGAAGAAGTTGTTCACGGCATACCTTCTAAAGATAGGATTGTTAAAGAAGGCGATATTATATCAATTGATGTCGGTGCAACTTACAGCGGAATGGTAGGCGACGGAGCCTGGACTTATGCTGTAGGTAAGATTTCCGCTGAATGTCAAAGACTCTTAAATGCTACAGAAGAAGCGCTATTTGCCGGTATAAGTCAAATGCGCGAAGGTAATGTTTTGGATGACGTTTCAGAAGCAATTGAACGTGTTGCAACAAGAGAAAAACTCGGGATTGTAAGACAATACGGCGGCCACGGAGTTGGGCACGAAATGCATGAAGATCCGTTTTTATTTAACTACAAAGTCGGAAACAAAACACAGTTAAAAAACAATATTGCAATTGCCATAGAACCAATGCTTAACCTCGGCTGCGACGAAGTTGAAGTTGCTGCTGATGAATGGACAGTGTCAACAATCGATAAAAAGCCTTCCGCTCACTTTGAACACACCGTTTTGGTTACAGAAGACGAGCCGCTAATTATCACACAACTTATGGAGTAAGCTTATGGGATGGATTTTTCTGATAATTGCAATCTTATTAGAAGTATTCGCAACCTCAATGATGAAAATGTCTAACGGATTAACAATGCTTTTCCCTACAATAGCAATGTTTGTAGGGTATATCGCTTGTTTTGTTTTCCTGGCTTTGGCTTTGAAAACCATAGATGTAAGTATTGCATATGCAATATGGTCTGCTGCTGGTATAATTTTAATATCAATAATCGGCATGTTGTACTTTAATGAACATTTTTCATATGCAAAGCTGGTGTCTATATTAATTATTGTAATTGGTGTGGTTTCATTGAAGTTAAGTGCTAATTAACAAGGAGAAAAAATGTATTATATAGGTTTATCGCTATCGCCAGGCTCAAGCATTGACAGCGGAGTCGCTATTATCGACGAGTACAGCAAAATTATATTCGTCGATAAGCTATACAAAATGAATGATATAATTCATTTTTTTGAAAATTATTCCTCGCTGAAAGATTCAAAAATTTGCGTTTCGCTTGCGTGGGATAGAACGATGCTTAACGGCAAGTGGCGAGTGCTTTCAAAACCCTATCAGCTTGTGTCCTCAAATCCGCTTATGCCTAATCAAGACAATTGGACGCAGCGTTTTTCAACACGTGGTGCGGAATTTTTTAAAACTTTATCAGAAAAAGGTATTCTTGTTGACAGGTTCGAACTTTACCTAACAAGACAGAGCATGCATTTGAATTCCTGCTACAAGGAACGTTCTCCGGCTGATTGTAAATTTTTGCAGCAAGCGTTGAAGTTTGAATGGGGATTTGACGAAATTCCATCGAACATGATGCCAATGTCTCAGTTGGAAGCCATAGTTGGCGCAATTTTAGCACGCGAAACAGCGAACAATTCGCAAAATATCAAAAAACTTTCTACATTTAAAGGGCTTGATGTAATAGACGTAGTTAAGTGCCCGCAAACATTGTATGAAATATGTTAAGTGTTGGAATTCTTTCCAAATACAAGGCTCAATGCAAGCCCAAGCACTGCCCCAATGCCCATCCCCCACTTAAAGCCATTCCATTTTATTGTACTCATAGCTTTTGCGGCGATTGAATCCATTTTGCTGGCGTCTTTTTTGTAACTCTTAAAATTATCAGCAAACTCTTTTTTAATCGATTTTACAGTATCAGCGTCTGTAATTTGTTCTTTTAAAGCTTTGCATTTGTCTGAAATCTCTTGTAAATTTTCGCCTATACCCAAACGGTTCAATAAAATCCTACTTTCATTTGTTACCTTATTTTTTGAAATCTCGTCAGCAGCTTGTTTCAGCCCATTTATATCATCGTCAACACTTTTTTGTTTTGCAGAAAACGCTACATTTACAAACGTATCTTTGCTTATTGGAAGATAATAACATGTCATACCGGCAATTCCACCAAGCAGTGCGGCTCCAGCTTTTTTAGAACGAGGTTGGTGTATTTGTGTATTTGAACTGTAATAATTCGTAGAGACATCGTAATTTGCCATAATAAATCCTTTTTAATTTCTTGTTTATTTATAAAATCAACAAATATATTTTTTGCTGAATTTTTAAGAAATATGAAGAAGATTATTAATCATTCGTTTCACCTCATTGTGAATGTCTTCTATATCCCCGGACGCATCAATAACCTTAACCCGCTGAGGCTCCTGCTTTGCAATTTCAAGATAGCCGTTTCTTACACGATTGTGAAACTCAATTCCGGCACTTTCCATGCGGTCCTTTTCACTGCCGACGCGCTTTTGTGATGTTTCAACATCGATGTCAAAAACAATTGTTAAATCAGGCTTTCTGCTGTTTGTCGCAATGTTATTAAGCATGTTTATGCGCTCAATATCTAACCCGCGCCCATAGCCCTGATATGCAACAGTAGAATCTATGTGGCGGTCGCAAAGAACAATTTGACCGGCTTCAACAGCCGGATTAACAATAACATCAATGTTTTGCGCCCGATCCGCTAAAAACAAAAAAGACTCACATCTATCTGAAACAACGCCGTCATAATTCAAAAGAATTTCACGAACCTTTTCCCCCAAACCTTTTGCCCCGGGTTCTCTTGTAATAACAACATCGCGCCCGTTTTTCATAAGATATTCAGCTAAAAGTTTCAATTGTGTAGTTTTGCCACAGCCGTCTGCGCCTTCAAATGTTATAAACAAACCTTTTTTCATATTCTCTCCGAATTAAAAAAATTATAAAATACAAAACTTGAAAATGCAAGCAGCCAAATACTGATACTTTTACTAAAAAAAGGCAGTCTTCTAATTTGACTGCCTTTTTAAACGATATATAATTAAAATCATATTATCCGGTTGGGTATTATTAATTTGATTATATTACACTGGTGTATCGCCAGGGTAGTGAGTAATTGTTCAGGTGGTCTATTCGGTGTCATAGGTTACGCTGCCGTCAGGTTTGCGATAAATTTCTCGGATTTCGTTACCATCTTCATCCAAAACTTGTTTTAAATACCCGTCTTTATCATATACGTACGTAGTTGAGGGATCACTTG
>USGC01000167.1 GCA_900554095.1 uncultured bacterium | reverse complement strand
GCTGTGCAAGGCATAATAGCTACAACTACAAGATTTTCGCGTTCAACGTTAAAGTGTTTTGGAACAAGTTCAACCAAGACCGGTGAAAGCATTGACATAGGCGATTTACAGCTTGATAAGTGGGAAAGCATTTCGGGATGCTGAGTTTCAAGGTATTTAATCCAAGCCGGGCAGCAAGACGTGAACATAGGCAGTTTCCCGCCTGTTTTAAGCCTGTCTAAAAACTCAGTTGCTTCTTCCATAATGGTTAAATCGGCAGAGAAATTTGTATCAAAAATTAAGTCAAAGCCGATTTTTCTTAAAGCCGCATTCATTAAACCGATTGAATTTTCTCCCGGTTTTAGTCCGAACATTTCACCAAGTGCAACCCGTGTTGCAGGCGCCATTTGAACAACGACTTTTTTTGCAGGATTTGTAATTTCATTCCATACATTTTCGATATCTGATTTAATTGTTAAAGCGCCGGTTGGACAAACCGCAGCACATTGTCCGCAGTTTACGCAATCAACCTGGCCTAAAGGCCTTCCGTTCATTGGCTGCACAATAGTTTTAGAACCTCTGTTTGCAAACCCTAAAACTGAATGTCCTTGAAATTCTGTACAAGCCCTAACGCACGCTCCGCAAAGGATACACTTGTTTGGATCGCGAACAATAGAAGGGCTGCTGTCATCAATGGGTACCATTTCTTCTTTTGCTTTTTCTGGGTAGCGAATTTTTCTAATTCCGTATTCCTCTGAATATTTTTGAAGTTCGCAGTTGCCGGACTTTTCACAAGTAAGACATTCTTTATCGTGGCTTGCAAGGAGAAGTTCAAGAACTGTTTTTCTTATTCTTCTTGTTTTTTCAGTGTTAAGGTGAATTTTTAAACCCGGTTCCGGCGGCATTGTGCAGGAAGATTGTATTCCGCGGCCTTCAATTTCCACAACACACATGCGGCAGGCGCCAAATGATGTTAAATCCGGGCGGTAACAAAATGTCGGCACATTCATTCCTGCTTTGCGGATTACTTCGAGCAAATTCGGTTCAGATGTGAATTCGACTTCTTTGCCGTCTATGAATAATGTTTTTTTATCTGTCATATTTTTATTCCTTTATGTTTGATGTCTTGGATTAAGGGTTGTGAAGCCCGTTAAATCCATTATTCTAATACTATCGCTCTGAAAGGACAGCTTGCAAAACAAGCTTCGCACTTAATACATTTTGATTGATCTATGTGGTGCGGCTGCTTTACTGTACCTGTAATTGCGCCGACCGGGCAGGTTCTTGCGCATTTTGTACAGCCTTTGCATAGTTCTTCGTTAATAACTATTTTTTTCATTGCTGTACAAACGCCGGCCGGACATTTTTTGTCTTTAATGTGAGCGATATATTCATCTTTAAAGTATTTCAAAGTTGAAAGAACCGGATTTGGGGCAGTTTTTCCGAGCCCGCAAAGAGAGCCGTCTTTTACAGCGTGAGCAAGTTCTTCAAGTGTATCAAGGTCTTTCATTTCACCTTTTCCTGCAACGATTTTTTCAAGGATTTTAAGCATATTTTTCGTACCTTCGCGGCAAGGAACGCATTTCCCGCAGCTTTCGTGCTGGGTAAAGTTCATGAAAAATCTGGCAACTTCAACGATACAAGTGCTTTCACTCATAACAACCAGACCTCCGGAACCTACCATTGCACCGGCTTTTATAAGGTTGTCATATTCCATTGGAATATCTAAATGTTCTTCTGTCAGACATCCGCCGGAAGGGCCGCCGATTTGAACTGCTTTGAATTTTTTGCCGTCTCTCATGCCGCCTCCGATGTCGAACACTATTTCGCGAAGCGTTGTGCCCATCGGAACTTCAATAAGTCCGGTGTTGTTTACTTCACCTGTAAGGGCGAATGTTTTTGTGCCCTTAGATGTTTCCGTACCCATCTGAGCGAACCAGTCAGCACCTTTAAGCATAATTACCGGGACGTTAGCTAGAGTTTCAACGTTGTTTATCAATGTCGGACGTCCGAAAAGTCCTTTATTTGCCGGAAATGGCGGTTTAGGTCTTGGCATTCCTCGTTCGCCCTCAATTGAGGCGATAAGAGCAGTTTCTTCACCGCAAACAAAAGCTCCGGCTCCTTCTTTAATATGAATATCAAAAGAAAAATCACTTCCCATAATATTTTTACCGAGGAAGTTTCTTTCTTCGGCGTCTTTGATTGCTTTTCTAAGTCTTTTAATGGCAAGCGGGTATTCTGCACGAACGTATATATAACCTTCGTCCGCACCTATAGCAAAGGCTGCAATCGCCATACCTTCAAGAAGTTTGTGCGGGTCGCCTTCCATAACAGATCGATCCATAAATGCACCAGGATCGCCTTCGTCGCCGTTACAAACAACGTAAGATTTACCACCTCTGTTTGCTGCTGTAAATCTCCATTTGCGTCCGGTTGGAAAACCGCCGCCGCCTCTTCCGCGAAGACCGGATTTCTCAATTTCTGCAATTACAGCTTCAGGATCGTTTTGTTCTAAAATATTTGATAATGCCTCATAACCCCTTACCGCAATGGCTTCATCAAGGCATTCAGCATTAATATGACCGCAGTTAGCTAAAGCTGTTCTTGTTTGTTTTGCATAAAAATTTATGTCTTCGTTTTTGTGAACGTGATTGTGTGTTTTGGGGTCTGTATAAAGAAGCCTTTCAACCGGTTTGTCGTTTTTAACGTGGCTTTCAAAGATTTCTTCTACATCAGCCTCTTTTACTTTCACATAAGTTACGTGCTTGTCAGGAATTATTACAAGCACACCTTGTTCGCAAAATCCGTGGCATCCTGTTGGTACGATTGTCATTTTATCGTGGTCGGTCAGGACGCTTACATCGGCACCCAGGGCTTTGAATTTTTCAATTACTTTTAAAGAGCCGTTAGCAACACAGCCTGTACCGGCGCAAACAAGTACTCTTAAACCCTGTTTTTTAATAATATCATGAGCTTTTTGCTGTTCTTCTTTAATATTTATTTTAAGACATGTTTTTTCCATATTATCTATCCTCTTTCAATAAGGTATCTAACACTATTTTAATCGCGTCAGACGTCATCTGCGGATAAACTTTATCATTAATGACTACAACCGGTGCAAGTCCGCAAGCACCAAGACAGCTTACTGTTTCAAGAGAGAAAAGTCCATCATTTGTTGTTAACTGTCCGTCTTTAATATCCAGACGAGCCTTAATTGCGTTTAACACAGGCATTGAACCTCTAACGTGGCAGGCTGTACCGTCGCACACTTTGATTTCGTACTTGCCCTTTGGTTCAAGAGAAAACTGCGCGTAAAATGTTGCAACTCCAAAAACAGTTGCTGGTGAAAGTCCTTCTATTTTCGTGCCGATATAAATCATTGCGTCTTCCGGCAGATATCTGAAGACTTCTTGTACTTTTTGCAGAATTGCAATCAAATTAGACTTTTTAGCACCATAAGAATTGATGATTTCGTCTAATTTCGATGTGTCAATTCTATGAGGATTTTCTACACTCATTTGGAAACTCCTATAAATTGATTTACTATTAACCCCAATTGCAGTTGAAACACAACACAATCTTATAAAAATTATCGCACAACTATTTTTTAAAAGCAAGTTATGTTGATGTATTGTACTTGATATTTTCTTTCAATATGTTTAAATAATTAAATAATTTTGGCACAATAATCTTTAATAGGGCAGACGTTGCACATTGGTTTAATCGGCTTGCAGACATTCTGACCGTGGGTTACGAGAAGCGTGTTAATGTCTATCCAGTGTTTTTGAGGAAGTTTTGCTCTCAGGGCGAATTCTGTTTCTTCAGGGGTTTTGGTTTTAACGTATCCGAGCCGGTTGAAGATTCTATGAACATGCACATCAACACAAATTGCCGGTTCATTAAACCCTCTGGACATTACAAGATTTGCTGTTTTTCGGCCTACTCCTCTGAATTTAGTCATTTCTTCAATTGATTTTGGAACTTTAGAATTGTATTTTTCAACGAGCTCTTTAGACAAATCAACAATCTGCTTGGCTTTGTTTGCGTAAAACCCTACAGGGTAAATCGCTTTTTCTAATTCTTTTACGTCGCATTTAGCAAAGTCTTCAGGTTTTCTGCCAATCTCAAGCATTCTTAGAGTAGCTGGATAAGTGGTTTTATCGTTTGTTCGCAGGCTTAATATGCAAGCAATTAATACAAGATAAGGATCGTTAAATGTATCCATCAGATGTACAAATTCACTGCGAGGCTGGTCTGCT
>USGC01000166.1 GCA_900554095.1 uncultured bacterium | reverse complement strand
CCCCCCCCAAGGATTGTCGTCTATTCATGCCTTTTGCCTCCTTTTTAACTCTTTAACTTTTTAACTATTATCATTATAACCTTTTTTTGAAAAATTTCAACTGTTTATGTTAAAATTTTTAATAAGGGAGATGTATTATGAAAATTATTTTAATTTTTTCTTATTTGTTCTTAGCTTTTTTCATCCCGTGCTTTTCAGACGAAAACACACCCGTTTTAAAAGCTGAACGCGGAATTGTAAAACAAATCGACTACATTGACACGGAAGACATTAATTCAGAAGAAGATCCGGCAACTATACAGTCTGCAACTGTAAAAATATTAACAGGAAACGAAAAAGGCCAACAGCGCATTATTGAAAACAGATTAACCGGCAATCCCGCTTATGACATAGATCTTTCAAAAGGCAGCAAGGTAATTCTGCACGCTGAAAAAAATGATGAAGGCACTACAGACTTTTTTATTGCAGATATTCAAAGAGATAATGCTATCATCGGTTTTGCGGCTGTTTTTTGCATACTTTTGCTCATAATCGGACGGAAAAAAGGTATTTTTAGCCTTGTTTCAATTGTGTCAACCGTTGTTTTAATTTTCACAATGCTTATGCCTATGATTTTAAGCGGATTGTGCCCTATCGCATCTGCGGTGCTAGTCTGTATTTTTTCAACAATAATCACGATTTATCTTGTTGGTGGGTTGAATTCAAAAAGTTCATCTGCTGTTTTTGGAACCATTTTAAGCCTGATTTTAGCGGCCGGATTATCCTTGGCGGCAATTTACACTGCAAGTTTAACAGGGTTTGCAGGTGAAGAAAATATGTTTTTATTCACGGCCCATAAAGAGTTGAATTTTCAGGGAATTCTCTCTGCGTCCATGATAATAGCAGCATTAGGAGCTGTTATGGACACTGCTGTTTCTATAGCAAGCACCATTAACGAAATATATTTGACAGATAATAATTTATCAGTTAAACAATTGTTCAAATCGGGAATGAATGTCGGCCGCGATATCATTGGAACAATGTCTAATACTCTTATACTGGTTTATCTTGGAAGCTCTCTGCCACTTGTGCTTTTGTCAAGCAATATTGATATGGTAAAATTTTTTAATCTTAACCAGGTTGCCACAGAAATTTTATCAGCAATCGTCGGAAGCATTGCAATACTTGCCTGCGTTCCAATCACGGCGGCAATAAGTGCTTTTATGATTAAAAAATTCGGCATCCGCAAACCGATTGATTTTAATTTTGAGGATTAGGCTTTATTGCGTCTATAAGCTTTTGAGGGTTTAGCATCCTGCCGGCAAGTATTCCATTAGGATTACGGCAAGCATCGGCCGTGCGCATCGCTTCTGTTATAAATAATTCGGGCGTAATATTTGGATTAATTTGTACGGCTAGCGCGTAAATACCGGCCAAATAAGGAGAAGTTAAGCTTATTCCACCATCGTTGCCTTCATATCTGTAACTGGTTCCATCTTTATAATCTGCAACAGTTCTGTGATCCATAGGAACAAGCAATGTATTAAGCCTTTTGCCAAGCGGAATACGGCCTGTACTATTTTCCCAATTAGCCCCCGCACTATAGCTTTGTACGTCATTAACATCCTTGAGCAAATCTCTATTTGCACCATTTAAGTCAATATTATAAAAAAGTCTTATACTCGGGCTGATAACAAAAACATCTTCATCCTTTGCTCTTGAAACTGCTTGCTGCACCAAATCATAATCCGGCATTTCTCGATCAAAACTATGGCTTAAAGAAATAACCGGAATCTTTTCTTCCTGTGGAAGTCTTTGGTTCAGATCCAAAATACGATTAATCGCATCAGCATAATTTTTATTTGAATTTTCACTTGCAATATATACAATCTCAGCTTCAGGAGCGGTGCCAACGGTTTGCCCTGCTGCGACAGAAACAACAGAAGAGGCCTGCATTGAACCTTTTTCAGGAATTTTAGCAAAACCGGTTTCTTCATAATTTATTACTCTGTTCGCATATTCCTTATGAGGGGAAAGCGGCTCATCAATAATTGCAATTTTTACCCCCTTTCCGGTAATACCCTTTGCATGCAGCGTTCTAACCCCAAGCCCAGGGTCTTTTGCTGTTTCCATTGGGACTTTTAAAATTTTTGCCTGACGTTCACTTAAAACCGTTGTCTTATCAATTTTCATATCTATAATATCAGGTCTTGTTAAAAAAGTCTTTGTCAAATCGCAGCCGCGCGCATCTTTAACATTTTTATGGCTGCCCTGTGGAATTTCATCATAATCATAAATTACTTTTGCACTCTTATCTTCTGTATAATAATCTTTAAAGGGTTCTTTCGTAAAAATTTCTGAATAATCTGTCTTATTATGTTTTTTGCGTTTCTCAATTGATAAGCCTTTTATGCTCTCATCTTGGCTAATCTGCTCCTTGGTAAAAATGGGAGAACAGTCCTTTTTTATACTGCTGGTTTGAACAGTCAATGCTCCTTTAAAATAATTAGAATTGTTAATTTTATTTATATCCATGACCTAATCCTCTACTGCATGAATTTACGGAATTTGTCATGAAAACTTTAGAAATATTAAAAAAAGTAAAGGCAGAGATTAAAATCTCTGCCATATATTAATCAAACATTTGGTCAACTAAGTTTATTATACTCCGGTACAGTTGCAATTGCAAGCGCCGGATTTAAGCATATCAGCCTTATCAGTTTTTTCCCAAGGGACATCAATATCGGTTCTGCCCATATGTCCGTATGCCGCTAATTTTTGGTAGAATTTACCTCCATTTTTAGCAGGCAAACCGCGCAAGTCAAATTGTTGAATAATTGCGGCTGGTCTCAAATCAAAGTTTTCATAAACTAGTTTTGAGATTTCATCATCAGAAATTTTACCTGTACCAAAAGTATCAACCATAATTGAAATAGGCTCCGCTACGCCGATTGCATAAGCCAATTCAATTTCGCATTTGCTTGCAAGACCGGAAGCTACAATATTTTTAGCGACATAACGTGCCGCGTATGCCGCTGAACGGTCAACTTTTGTGGGATCTTTCCCGGAGAAAGCACCGCCGCCATGACGTGAATATCCGCCGTATGTATCAACGATAATCTTACGTCCGGTCAAACCTGCATCTCCTTGAGGACCGCCAACAACAAAACGGCCTGATGGATTTACAAGAATTTTTGTTTTATCATCTAATTTGATAGCCTCATTCTCAAAAACCGCATCAATAACGTATTTTCTAATATCGTTTTTGATAATTTCTTGTACTTTGTGGTTATCAGAAACACCATTAATTTCAGGATCATGCTGTGTTGAAATTAAAACTGTATGAATTCTTGAAGGCTTGCCGTCAACATATTCAACAGTAACCTGAGATTTGCCGTCAGGTCTAAGGTAATTAACAAGTCCCTGTTTTCTAACTTGTGCTAAGCGATAAGAAAGTTTATGCGCCAAACTTATCGGCAAAGGCATCAACTCCGGTGTTTCATCGCAAGCGTACCCAAACATAATACCTTGGTCGCCTGCACCTATATTATTTGTTTCTGAAGAAGCAGTGTCTGCATTATCAGAACGTGTTTCGAGAGCTTTGTTAACGCCGCCTGCGATATCGACAGATTGTTCGTCAATACTTGTTAAGACCGCGCATGTTTTGTAATCAAATCCGCCGCCTTCACGTCCAACGTAACCTATATTTTTAATTGTATCTCTTACAACTGACGGAATATCAACATAACAATCAGCCGTAATTTCTCCACAAACAAGTGCCATGCCTGTTGTTACAGTGGTTTCTGCCGCTACGCGGGATTGCGGGTATTTTGTTAAAAACTCGTCCAAAATTGCATCAGAAATCTGATCGCATACTTTGTCGGGGTGGCCTTCCGTAACAGATTCGGAAGTAAATAAAAAGTTTCTTGGTGTCATTTTCCAATTCTCCTTAATTTGTTTTTGTACCGGCCGGTAAGTTTTTTAATTCCAACCCGGCCACATCATTAAAAATAAGTGTACACCTAATACTTATTAAAATCAAATTATGATTAAAAAATATTAATTATTTACGTAAGATACACTTATAATCAGGCTTTCATCCTCAACTTTTATGACTGCCCATCTAATAGGGACGATGTTTTTTCTGTTAAGTTCCTCTAGTATAGTTTCGGTATTTATTAACTTTGGTTTATTAATTTTTATGTCTTGCGATATAATCATACGAGAATATGGTATAATTAAAAAGGAATATTTACAAGTATTGAAAGGAGTAAAATTCATGAAAAAATTATTTTTCCCTGAAAAGCTATGGGGGGGG
>USGC01000165.1 GCA_900554095.1 uncultured bacterium | reverse complement strand
GGGGGGGGGCTGTATACCTTAAATTAAAAGCTTTTACCCTTACTGAGGTTTTAATAACCCTAGGTATTATCGGGGTTGTTGCCGCAATTACGCTGCCGACTGTTATGACTAAGGTCGAAAGAAATATTTTAAAGCAGCAGTTTAAAAAAACATACTCTATCTATAGCCAGGCGCTTTTAAAAACTGTAAACGATAATGATGGAGCGCTTAGCTGTTATTACGGTGAAGATGCAAATGAATATCCAACAAATACAGATCAAAACAGAAGCGGATGTCCTGAATTCTTTGAAAATTTCGCGCAAAATCTAAAAATAATTAAAAAATGTGAGGGGAATGCTTTAGCCGATGGGTGTCTGCCTGTATATTCAGAATACAGGGATGCTGCGGGATGTGAAGGCACTTCCGAAGAAGCTTTTAATATAAAAAATACAGTTTATGTATTAGCTGACGGCTCTATATTAATGCCATATAGGTTGTCTAACGGCGGTAACATGCCGGCTTTAATACTAGATACAAACGGCAAAAAAGGACCTAATAAAGCCGGGTTTGACCTGTTTAATTTAAATATTACACGCACAGCTAAAGGCATGTATCGAATCAATACCAGTAATGGAATCAACGGCTGTCTGCCCTATCTTGACGGAAAGCTTACCTACGAAGAAATCATGTTTAAGTAAGATTTTGACAAGATAAATTCTGTAACTTTTCTTTCAAGATTTATTCCGAAGTGCTTGTTTATTTCCTTAATGAAATAGCATGGACTTGTTACGTTGATTTCAATAATCTTTTCATCAATCACGTCAAGTCCTGCCATTGAAATTCCCATGGAATTTAGCTTTTTAGCAACCGGCGCAAATTTTTCCCGTTCTGAATCAGTTAAGACAGCCTTTATAATGTTGTTATCGCAGTGCTCATTAAACTTGAAGTCATCATTTGACGGAAGTTTTTGAACACAATAATCGAGGACTTCATCACCCAAAAACAGCACTCTTTTGTCTCCGTATTTGGCTCGCTCAATGTATTTTTGTACCATTACAAGCGTTGAGCCGTTATTTGTCATAGAATTTATTATAACAGCAGTATTTTTATCGCCTTTTTTCAGCGTCATAACACCTGCGCCAAAACATCGATTTAGCGGTTTCAAAACTATTTCACCGAATTCATTTAAAAATTCCATAATATCAGATTTTGATGAAGTTACGATATGTTCAGGCATTAAATCAGAAAAAAGCACTGTATGCAGTTTTTCATTAAAATCACGTACCGCACGCGGATCATTCATAATCACAGTATCTTTTCTGTCGACGAAGTCCAGTATGTATGTAGCATTAATGTAATCCAAATCAACGGGTGGGTCATTTCTTAGCATTACAAGGCTAAAATCCTGAATGTTTTTCTTTAAGGATTTTTTGTCATAGAAAATATTACCGTTTTCTTCATAAGTCTCATAACAGTGAGCAAATGCCTTATTTGAAGCAAGTCCTAGCTTATCAATAGTTGTTATGAAAACTCTTTTATTTTCATACAGCATCTCTCTTATTATCCAAAAATTCGTTACAAGGTTATTAAACTCAAAATATTTGAGTTCAAGCCGGTCTATAATAAATAAAATATCCATAATGCCTCTTTTCTTACTGAATTAATTATTAGGGATTTCATCAGGGTTTAAAATTAAACAGTTAGTATTACCCATATTAATATAATTCAGGAATTTTTCTAAATCAGTTTTTATTTCAGGGAATGTGTTGTAATGCATTGGAATAACAGTCTTTACGCCAAGCCAATCCGCGGCAACAGCAGCATGCTCCGCATCCATTGTGTAATGCCCCCCAATTGGAAGCATTGCAAGGATAGGATGATATAATTCTTTAATCGTTTTCATTTCTCCTGTTAAGGCCGTGTCGCCAGCATGATAAATTCTTACACCTTCAATATCCAAAATTATACCGGCTGCAACACCGCCATATTCTTTATTCGGAAGTGAGCTGGAATGATATGCAGGAACAAATATTGCTCTGCCCCAAGGATATTCAATCCATCCGCCTAAATTTACGCCCTTAGCAATCGCACCTTCATTTGAACAGTAACTTGCGACTTCAACTACAGCCGTAATCGGTACGTTCTTTTCCTTTGAAATCTCAATAGCATTCCCAAGGTGGTCAGAATGGCCATGGGTTACAAAAATATCTGTAAACTCTCTTTCCCGCCAATTGTACTTCGGATTTATCTGAACGTACGGGTCTATAAGGATTGATCCTTTGTCTGTTTTTATCTGAAATGCGCTATGTCCAATATATGTAATATCCATAAAATACTCCTTTTAATTTACATCTTTTACTATAACAAATTTTGGTCTAGAATACAAATATGAAACAATACGAAATATATATGAAGAAGTGTTTTGAATTGGCAAAACTCGGTGAAGGTGCAGTTTCGCCAAATCCTCTTGTGGGATGTGTAATTCTAAATACAAAAGGAGTTGTCATATCAACCGGCTATCACGCTAAGTACGGTGAAAACCACGCAGAACGCGATGCGCTTTTAAAGCTCAAAAATGATGAGGCAAAAGGCTGTACTTTGATTGTTAATTTAGAGCCCTGTTCACATTATGGTAAAACCCCTCCTTGTGCAGATTTAATCATTGAAAAAGGCATCAAAAAAGTCGTTGTTGCAATGCGCGATGTAAATCCTATTGTTGCAGGTAATGGTATAAAAAAGCTTACAAATGCGGGAATTGAAGTAATAGAAAATGTTTTACAAGAAGACGCGAAAAAGCTTAATGAAGTTTTTATAAAAAATATGCTTGAAAAAAAGATATTTGTTGCTCTAAAAACAGCAAGCACTCTTGACGGCAAAACTGCCACAAGAACAGGTAGTTCAAAATGGATAACTTCTGAAATTTCCAGAAACGAAGTTAAAAAAATCAGAAACCGTTACGATGCAATACTTACGTCTTCAGCCACCGTAATTGCGGATAATCCAACAATGCAACACCGTATAAAAATCATTCTGGACAGAAATTTAATAACTGATTTAAATTCAAAAATTTACAGCCAAGGTAAGATCTACATTTTTCATGATGAAAAACTAATTCCGCAAAATAAACATGATAATATTACTTTTGTAAAAGCACCGGTTAACGAAGCAGGGCTCGACATTGAATATATCTTGAAAAAGCTTTATGAGTTTAAAATAATGAGCGTATTAGTTGAATCCGGAGGGCGGCTTAACGGAAGTTTCCTCAGATTTGCAGATAAAGTTTACCACTTTATAGCGCCCAAAATTCTTTGCGATAACAGCTCAAAGTCTTGTTTTGACGGGAAAAACATCCTTGAAATCAACGATTGTATGCAATTCAAATTTGATGAAATAAAGAAATTTGGTTCAGATATTTTATTGACTTACTATCGGATTTAAATTTGAATAAAATAAATTATAATCTCAACATATAAATGCGCGGAGATTAATATGAAAAGTACTAAAAAAGCTTCAAATGCCGGCAAATTTTATCCATCTGATAAAACCGAATTAAAAAATTTAATAGAAACATTTGCAATAGAAAGCACGCCTTTTCAATCAAGAGCGGTAATAGTGCCGCACGCAGGCTACGCCTATTCAGGAAAACTTGCCGCAAAAGGTATTCAAACCCTTATACAAGACGCCGAAAATATATTTTTAATTTCACCCGCACACTTTGAAAGAATTGTTGGTTGTACAGTTCCAGCTTACTCATATTTTGAAACACCTTTGGGAAAAGTTAAAGTTAATACAAAAATCGTTAAAGATTTAATTTCTCTCGGAATGTGCGAAAACTGCAACAACGCATTCGAGCAGGAGCACAGCATTGAAGTGCAATTACCGCTTATAAAAACGTTCTTTCCTAATGCTAAAATCATTCCAATAATTTACGGATGCGAAAACTACAAGACAATATCTGCGCTTATCAAATATTTCTGGGGTGATGAAAAAAATGTTTTTGTAATTTCTTCAGACTTAAGCCACTATTATCCCGCAAGAGAAGCCATAAAAATAGATAGCTATACTGCAAACTTAATTGAAAATAACGAAATCAAAAACTTTGAAATGGATATGGCTTGCGGAGCCGTCGGAATTTGCGGGCTTGCGGATTTTGCAAAAGAACAAAATTATACACTTATCCGCAACGGATTAACAAATTCAGGTGAAACCACAGGTGATACCTCACGTGTTGTAGGGTATGGAACATGGTTTTTATATGAAGGATACAAAAATACTTTTATCAAAAAATATTATTCAGACTTGGCTTTGAGTATTTGTAAAAGGAGTATAG
>USGC01000164.1 GCA_900554095.1 uncultured bacterium | reverse complement strand
GGGCGAAAAGTATTGTAGGAACATTTGTATCGCCGTTAAAATAGTTTTCATCACCACGGTATCGGAATGCGAAAAATCTGTTTTGAAGCATGTTAAAGAAAAACATGCTCGCAACCCAAAGCCAAAACTTGCTGGTCTTAGCAGGTTTAAACTTCTCCTCTTTGTTGCGCAGTTTCGTAGGTGGAATGTCAGAATATAATTGTTCTTTAACTTGCATATATTAATAATACTCTTTACAAACTTTTTTGTGAACACCCAAAAAGATTAAATTAAGAAAACTTAACAAGATTAAAATTGACAAGCATTTTTTGTTATCATAATATATAAAATATAATAAAAGAGGAAATTGATGTGGAAATCATCAGCTGTGCCGCAGCCGTTAAAGCCGGAAAACTCAGATAAAATAATTTAGCTGCGCGCCACGGCTGGATTAAATAATTATCTTTGTTATCCTCTTTAAAAAGTATGAAATTTTGAGAGGATTTTTTAATGGCAGTTGCCGCACTTTCAACCCAAAGCACCAGAACAAACACTTGTCCTCACGGACTTCCACTGGGAGCATGCCCGATTTGCAACGGCATGGGAGGAGGAGGCGGAATGAAGAAGGCTGATTTTTCCGCAAAACCCGGCGAAATGAGTTGGAATGAATGTGCAGCTATAGGTGCTTTTTTAAAACAGCAGGCAAACGCAAAACTACAAAGACAACAAGATTATCAAAACTTTTTACAAAGCGTTCAGGCCTTCCAAAACGCAATGACAAATGCCAGCGCTAAGATAAACACCTTAAACCAATTACTTACGACATCTTTACCGCCTGTAATCGCCAAGCCGGTTAACTTTGCATTAAATACTCTTATTAATGTTTTAAACTTTGCAAAAACTCTTCCCACTGCACTTGCTGACTTTACAAAAGCACTAAACCAAAAACTCGCAGACATTTCAGATAAATTAACCGCAATGATGGGTGAGTTAAAAGCTGCAATCAACAAAAAAGTCTCAGAATTTTTCAAAGATGTTAAAAAGAAACTAAAATCTCTATTCTCAATCTTTGTGCAAACCCCTGACAACGACGCAGAAGACGACAATATAATTGATGAAGCCAAAAGACTCTTTGAATTAAAAACATTTATTCATGAACTTTATCAAAAAATTAACCAGACAGAAAAGGATTTAGAAGATGAACATTTCTAATCTGCATGACAGCGAAATGCGCAGACAACAAAAAAATCTCACAAATTCGCAAAAACGTACAAACACAGACACCCGCGAGGGCGTCGTCGTAAACACCTTTATAAAAGACACCCCAAACTTAAACGACACTTGCGATACGCTTGTCATCTCCAACAACGTGAATATGCCTAATAAGCTTTACGAAAGAGATAATAAGCAAGCAAAAACACTTCTGCCAATTTCATCCATTGCCCTTGGCGTAATGGGCACAATAGCCGCTGTAACTTGGTTTATAAGCCACAGCGCCAAAATTAATTATAACATTGATGCGCTAAAAAGACTTTCACCGGTTATGCGCAATGTCGCTATTAACGACGAAGCCACTCAAGCCCTATACCGAATAGTCGAATGTCCAAGCAAAAAAACAATTCTTGCCGGAACCGGCGTATTCACTCTTACGGCTATGGCGTTTATGGGAAAAACTTTCTTCGACGGCTTCCGCGATGTTTGGGTTAAGAAAAAAGAGGCCGACATTCAAAAAAATCTTCAAGAAAAGCTGATAAACATTGAAACCCAATCCTTCGCAGGCAAAATACAAATTACCAGAAGCATGCTCTCGCAAAAGGCTCTTGAACTCAGCAAGTATTTCAGAACCGAACAACCGCGCCCGGTTTCGGCTGAAACCTTTAAAGCTCTAATGTTCAAAGGCTCAAACCAAAACCTTGTCAGCCCGCAAAAACGTAACAACGATTTTCTAATCGGTACTGCTACGATGGCCGGAATTATAGGCCTGGGATTTTTTGCTCTGAAAAATCTTACCAAAAGCAAAGGGCATTTAAATAGGCTGATTACTGAAATCAAAGCAGAAATCACCTCAATCGCCGAAAACTCCACACCACAAACTCGCGAAATTGATATGAAAAATCTCGAAAACCTATTTAAATCAATAGAAGCCTCGCCCGATATGATGGAAAAATCGCTTGCAAAAGCCAATTGGAAGATAGAAGATAAAAAAGAGTTTATCCAAAAGTTGACAAACGAAATCAGAAAATCAACAGTCGACGCAAACCCTTACTGCGGCGGCGGAACAATTCCAAAACCAACCTTCTATTCACACGTAGACGACTATCGCGCATTTTTCTACAACTACCTGCTTGACACGGATAACAACCAGTTTAAGGCTCTATTTTTCGGTACAACAGGGCTTGCGGCCCTTGGTTACGGCGGAAAGCTCATAGGTGAAGCCATTAAAGATGTTCAAGTCAAAAAGCTTAACGCAGACACAGAGGCCGAACTTCAGCAGCGACTTGTTTCAACAGAATTAAAGAACTTCAAATCCAAAAAAGACGCCGCAATCCAGCCACTAATGGAAGAATTCTACAAGCAGGCCCAGACTGGAAAGCCAAAAGAAGAATTGAAAATCATGGCTGATAATATTCTTTTTGAAATTAAAAATGGCCCGCCATTTGTGTATTCGTAATAAATTTAAGGACATAAGATGCAAGTACAACCAATACAATATTATCAACCTATACAAATGCCATCTGCAAAAAGGAACTATATTCTTGTTGACCCTGTAAAGACAGATTGTTTTGTAAAACAAAAGGAAAATGCGCTGCCTTATATTGCAGATGTCTTAGCGCACTCAAATAGCGAGGCGCAAATTACTGAAACTCTTTACATTCTTGATAGAATGGTTGAAAGTGGTACAAAAGGCGCAGATAAGCTATACCCTGTACTTTCGAGGTTTAACAATTCCTCCTCACCCAATATACAAACTTTTTTGGCGGGAATTTACAGAAAAACACAAGTCCCAGACGCATTTGGGCCTCTAATTGCTATGCTGATACGAAATTCAATTAACCCTCCGTCTTCAAGCTTTGATCCAAATGAAGAAATTGGAGGAGCAATTCTGGCCTACATTTCAGACCGTTTTCGCCATTAATGCACCAAAACATGTTACAAAATCTTAACATGATTAAAACAAAAATTAAAGAATACCCCTCAAACTGTCGTAAATGCATGTGTTAAGTACACAAGAAGAAAGGAATCGACAGTCGCAATGGGAATGGCAGCCTCACAAGCTAGATTTTTAGGTTTGACAGCCCGCAAGACCAATGTTGAGTACGAAGGCCAACAGATTAACCAACAACGTACTGCATTGTCTAACCAGTCTGCAAACTACTATAATGACCTGTTGGGTATGACTGTTCCGACACCTCCTTCTGTTGACAGCTATACCAAAACAACTTACTCATTTGAAGACGGAGCTTTAACAAACGAAATTACAGCTCTAATCGCTCAAACTGACGGAACTTATACTTTAAGCTACCTGTCTAAGTGGCAAGACGATTATGCGCCGGTTGCAGCCTCTTCAAGCATTGTTAACATTAAAAACGGCTACTACGTTGGCGCCACTGAACTTAGAGAATTAGGTTCTGAAGACAATTCAATTACAGATGAAAATGAACGTCAGAAAAAAGTTGAAGAAGAACAAGCTTGGAAAAATCTTCTTTCTGAAAAATACGGCGAAACTGACTGGCTCGTAAGATATGTTACAAACACAACCACAGGCCAAGAAGTGCCTTACTTTTATAAAAAGTCTGAAATTGACTCTAACAGAAATAATGTTGATGAAAATGGCAATATTTTAAACAACATTAGCTGCTACACAATCGGAAGCGACCAAAAAGTTGAAGAGTTCAAAGCTATCAAGGGCTGTAAAGTTGAACGCGATACATCAGGAAGATTTATCTCAATAAGCATTCCGAACGAAAACGGCGGTTACGCAACGTATGCGCTTACAACAGCCACAACAACCGACCAGGATGCATATGATGATGCAATGAACCAATATGAACACGAAAAATACCTTTATGACCAAGCTGTTCAAGACATCAATGCAAAAATCGAAATTACTCAGTCTCAAGACAAAAATCTTGAACTTCGCCTAAAACAGCTTGACACTGAACAAGAAGCTATTTCAACAGAAATCGACGCTGTTCAGAAAGTTATTCAGAAAAATACTGAATCAACTTTCAAAACTTTCGGTTAATAATAAGATTTTATAAACATTTCCTTTCCCTTTTTCCTATTAATTTTCAACGACTGCAAAGTCGTTTTTTTTTGCGGGAAAGCCCCCAGTTTTTTGATACTCAATTAAAAACCGAGGGGGGG
>USGC01000163.1 GCA_900554095.1 uncultured bacterium | reverse complement strand
CATTGGGTTTTTAGGTAAAATGTTTTTTTCAAGCCAATTGTGAAAATTAGTTAATATTTGCTCCAACCTGATTGCGGCCGTTGTTTTTGGCGTAATAGAGCCTTTTGTCTGCACAATCAATAATATCAGATGCGCTTTTGCCATCGAGCGGATAAGTTGCGACGCCTAAACTTATCGTTACATGACCGTCTTTTTCATTGTTTAAACGAATTTTACTGCTGGCGACGCGTTCGCATATTTTTTCGGCTGTTAAACGGGCTTCCTCTTTAGCTGTATTAGGCAGAATAATACTCATTTCTTCGCCTCCGTAGCGGCAGACAATATCTGTTGCACGCACATTGCGCCTTAGAGTGTGCGCAACTTGCCGTAAAACAGCATCCCCGGCTTGATGCCCGAACGTATCGTTAAACTTCTTAAAGAAATCTATGTCTAAAATTATTAGTGAAAACTCTGTATCATAGCGTTTGGCGTTTTCAATATGCATGTGCATCTGTTCTTGAAAATATCTGTGGTTGTATAAATCAGTAAGTCCGTCGGTTGTCGCAAGTTTGTATTGCTGTTCAAAGTCGCGAGATTTAATCAGGTATTTTACAATAAATGCGGAGATAAATGCAGTCAAAGAAAGTATTAGCGGGTAAATTACTTCCAGCCATAAATTAAAGAATTTCATAGCATAATATGACAAAATTGCATATATAAAGTAAATTGACACGGAAGCAAGCGACGCTGTGAATGCAGAATTTATGCGCATTACTACTAATCCAATCAAAAGTGCTAAGATAATACCAGTTAAAATAGTTACGAGTTTATCAGCTTTTGTTATGAAGTTGTTGTCCAGAATGTTATTTACGTATGTAGCTTGAACTTCAACCCCTGGAACTATATTTCCTGCTGGAGTTGTTTTAATGTCAAAAAGCGCAGAGGCAGTTGTGCCAAAGTAAATAATTTTGTTTTTAAAGTCATAGCCTATATCATCAATTTCACCGTTAATGAATTTGATAAGCTTATACATTGGTACTCTTTCGTATGTTCCGTTGGTGCCGTACCAATTCAAAATAGCACTACCGTCTTTATCTAAAAAGATTTTTCTGTTTCCTAATAGCAGATTTGAATCGTTATCAATTACAAAATCTGTTTTATTAATTTTTTCAACTCTGCTAATGGCGTCAATCGCGACTTTTAGCCCAAGCTGCGGGTAAAACTTATCATGATATTTTACAAAAAGCGGCATTTTTCTTAGAATTCCGTCCTCAGCCCTTGAAACATTAATCATGCCGATATTATTTGTAGAATTTAAAATACTTTGAATAATGGTACGGCAGTTAGTGAATGTCAAATCGCTAAAATCTATTTTATTTGAATAATTTTTTACATTAACACTCAAACTGTCTGGCAGTGTAGCAGGCTTGCGCAAATCCGCCGGCTGATTATCGAAATTCATTGCGGTATATACATTATTATATTTTGTAACCGCGTTTGTAAGTGCAATATCTGCCTGAGGGGCGCTTTTCAAAGATTTTACAAACATAAGATCAAACGCGATAATTTTTGGGTGCTGACCTTCCAGATAGTCGATTATTTTCGCATAAATATCTCTGGGCAAGGGCCACTCGCCATAATTATCAAGAATATATTCATAGCTGGCTTCATCTATAGCAATGATTGTTATATCAGGATTTGGCGCTTTTGTATTTGCATTAATCATTATACTCTGGCGCAGGTCAAAGGTCCTGTTTTCAATCATGTCTATAAATGTGTTAAAGTTTGCATTTTTTATACTAAAAAATACAGCCGTACAAAACAATACAAACCATATTGAATATAATATTTTTTTTAACATAACAGCTCTTCCCTAAAGATTATTTCATATCTTTAGTATAGTTGATGTTAGGTGTTTTGGCAACAAAATTTTTTACAATAAAGTGTTTTTCTAAAATAAAATTATTTAGTTTTAAAATTTCAGTTGAATAAGCGAGTTCGTCAGGGTTTTGAAGATATCTTAACAAGCATTGTTCGTGCAGATTCATTATATTAAATTACCTATAAAAAATGTACCAACCGTGTGTATTGTTATTATTTCAAATGTTTGGTGAAATTACATCAACCTTTTATATAATAATTTTTATTTTTTCTCATATGAATGCATGAAATTAATTTTTATTACAAGTACTTGCTTATTTTTTTTGAGCAATGTAGAATATAATTAGTCGAAATAATTATCAAGTTTGGAATCTTGAGAACAAAGAAAGAGGTTTAAAATGAAAGACGGAATTCACCCGGATTATAAAAAAACAACAATTAAATGCGTATGCGGTAACGAAATTGAAACAGGCTCTGTTGTAGACAATATTACAGTTGAAATCTGCAACCACTGCCACCCGTTCTATACTGGACAACAAAAAATCCTTGACTCTGAAGGTAGAGTTGAAAGATTTAACAAACGTTATGGCAAAAAAGCATAAGTGTTGTTTTGTAACAAATTTTTTAAATAATACCATTGCTCTAATGAGTGTGGTATTATTTTTTATGTAATGTTGGGAGGAAATTAATGAGTGAAAATAATCAACCTATTGTTAATTTGATTTCTAAGCCGGAAAATATGTTAAAAACGGTGTATACAGCGTGCCGTACATGCTATAGCGCGGATTATCCTATAAATATCTATAACAGCACTGATGATAAGGAAAAAATGCTCAAACTTATAGAGCGCGTAATTTCATCAGGCCATTACTCAACAATTGAACATATCCAAGTTAGTTTCGCAATTTCAAATGTCTCAAGAGCTTGCACTCACCAACTCGTAAGGCACAGGCACATGTCTTTTTCTCAAAAATCTCAGCGCTATGTGAAGGAAAAAGGTCAGTTTGATTTTATTATTCCCCCGACAATTGAAAAAAATCCCGAATTAAAAGAAAAATTTGTACAATTTATGGGCGCTATATCACAGCAGTATTTAGAATTTGTGGAGGCTGGTATTCCTGCTGAAGATGCAAGATTTGTGCTTCCGAATGCTGCGGCGAGCTCTATGGTTGCAAGCTTGAACTTGCGCGAAATGATTCATTTAGCAAACCTAAGACTTTGTACGCGTGCTCAGTATGAAATCCGAATGCTTGTTAAAAAAATGTGCGACGCGCTTGTTGCTGAAGAACCTTGGCTTAAACCATACCTTGTTCCAAAATGCGAACGCCTTGGCTTTTGCGATGAAGACAAGTCATGCGGAAGAATGCTGACAAAGGATAAATTAATTAACGTTTAATAAGATTTGCGAGCTTTTGGCATTGCAATAAAAACCAATCCATTGATATTGTTTGATGCCTTGACTGCTCTTTGTCGATATTGGCAGTTAAGCTGTTTAAATATTGCTCTAAATTTGTATAACCTGTTTGGGGGTTGATAATGCTGCCATCAGAGGAGTTATACGGATTAAGCCCGTTTTTAATTTCCCATTCATCAGGCATTCCGTCATTGTCAGAATCTACAGAGGGGATGCCTTTATCATATTTCAAATCCTCCCCAGCCGTGTTAAACAATATTCCTCTAATAGAGTTTGCTCTTTTGTAAATCCCTGTTTCAACCTCCGTTATAAGTCTTTTATCCACAGTATCACGGTATTTTGAAGCTCCTGCATATTTAAGAACTTGTTCATAAGCCTTTTGCGCACTTTGCATTGAAATGGGCTCATGGAAAAACTGATAAGGACTTATAAGAGCATTTTTCCCGGTTAATATATAGGCATTGTTTGGTATAACTCCCATGCGGTTATCAATTGTATGAATTGGATTAATATTATTGATATTGCCGGTTATATAAAGTATTGGATTAACTTTTTGCTTAATATTTTTAGGGGCGTTTTTATAAGAAATTTCAACGAATTGGCTGCAAACGTTCATTTTTGTTGCAGGACCTGCTTTAAAGAAATTATTGACTATGTTGTTTCTTCCTCGAAAGAGACCTTGCGCAGAATTGCTGGCCCAGTTGCTTATAACATTGTTTCTAAAATCAACATGCTCAATTTCATTATCACTTTTGTAATGTCCTTGCATAAATAGAGGATTGTGCTCGCTATTGTTTGCAAAAAGATTATGATGAATACTTATTCCGTAGCCACCGAGACTTGCGCCCTTTCCTTCGGAGATATTTGCTAAAGAATTTATGCTTTCGCTGATAATTGACCATTGCAAAGTTAGATTTGCATTATCGTAAAGTGAAACAATATCATTCACAGACCAGCTAAAAGAACAGTGATCAATAATAATATTTTTTCTATTTTTAGCTAAAAGAGCAGGTTCTTGGGTATTTTCACCTTGTCTTATCCTAATATATCTGATAATTATATTATCGGCATTTATTACGACATGATT
>USGC01000162.1 GCA_900554095.1 uncultured bacterium | reverse complement strand
CAGCACCAGTAATCATGTTTTTAACATAGTCAGCGTGGCCTGGGCAGTCAACGTGCGCATAGTGTCTTGCTGCTGTTTCATATTCTACGTGAGCTGTAGAAATGGTAATACCTCTTGCTTTTTCTTCCGGAGCTGCATCGATTTCATCGAATTTTTTCAAAGCAGCTTGACCTTGTGCAGCCAATACTGCTGTAATAGCAGCTGTTAAAGTTGTTTTACCGTGGTCAACGTGGCCGATTGTACCGATGTTAACGTGCGGTTTGGTACGTTCATACTTTTCTCTTGCCATGAGATTAATCTCCTTTTTACTATTATCACTACTTACTAATTTGGTATTTTAAGCCATATTATAATAATATGTGCTCAATTTTTTTTGTCAAGGAGCATGACAAAAGCCGGCTCGCAATCGTAACCGGCTTTTGAAATTTAAAAGTTTTTACTTTTATTTGTAAAGACTTTTCATGTAATCAGACATTAAAGCTTTGTCCTGTATGTGAATTTTCTGAGAAGCAATTTTTTCAGCATTTTTTAGCCTTGAAATATCAACAACTTTCGTGAATTTGTTGAAGTCTTTAGGCATTGGCTTCACTGCGGTTTCCGACTTGGCTTTGGATGGATCTAGAGTATTTAAAGATTTAATCGCCTGTTCGCGCATTCTTCTTAAGCCGCTTGCCAGATTAGCACGGCCCTTTTGAATCTGTGGCAGAAAACCTAAAAGTGAACCTATTTCAGCAACTGCATCCTTGTTCTCTTTTATATCTGCCTTAAACCAAGGAGAATCGGCTTTTAATGTAATTTCAGCCCCTTTTTTAGAAAAAGAAACCTCATCCATTCCTTCAATATCAAAACGTTTGTTTGTATTTAAAGTTACATTTCCACGCAATGCGTCGCCTTCTCCGGTATTTTTGCGGACAAAACCGCGTGCTTGCAAAATTGGATCTGTTTCACGGTAATCAATTCTGCCGGCAGCCGCGGCAACAGGCTTCTTACTGCCTTTTGCGAAAACCTGAACACCGTAAATAGAACCTTCTGCTCCGCGTCCGTTAATACCGACTTTTACAACAGGATTTTCAATGTTTTTAGTAAGCTTTTGAATTTGTGCTCCTGCATGTTCCAATTGCTTGCCGCTCAATTGAAAGCGGTATCTTGCTCCTTTTTCTAATAAATAACTCGCACTTTTTGATAAGATTTGCATAATTTCTACTCCTATAGTTTTCTACACATTTTTATAAAAACATGGGAGGCAAAATTCTTGATACGCGTGCATCGCATCCTATCCTATCCTATCCTATCAAAGAGTATAATTGAGTTTCAGCCCATTTTAAATTCATTTTTACATTTCTTTACAATTATATTTTTCCTCTCTGAATTTTGGAGAGGGGCCGGGGGTAAAGGCTTCAGGCACCGTTAACTTTCGTTATGCTTGCCGCCGTCAATTTTAAAAGCGCAAAAAAAATTGTTTAAGTTTTATACGCATATGTTAGATGTAAATTATATAAGTTTCCTTAAAATTGAAAGGGGAAAATATGAGAATAGAAAATAGTATACAGCGTCCTAATCAACAAGCATTTAACGGCTATGTCGGGAGAAATTGTAAAAATGCTGTTAACCATGCTGTAAAAGTGCTCGCTAAAGCAGACTTAGCCACAGCTAATGCCCAAGGAACTATGCTGGATGTTAATACTATCAAATCTTATCAAAATCTCGGCAAAAATATCATTGAAAAGTTGAATAAAGGTATGGAAAAATTTCATCCTAATACAAAATTAGATATGGATATAAGCTTTCAAGAATTAAAATTTCAAAATACTAAAATTGGTGAATGTCTTGACGTTGTATACCTGCCCGAGCGCGAACCTGGGGAATTTTTATCCAACTATGCTGTTGCAGCAGCCCAAAAATGTGACGATTATCATTGGTGGAGTATTGCCAAAGACTATTTAGATAACTTTAATGAATTCGCAAATGATTTAATAAACAAATTTAACCCTGAAATGATCGATAAAAAGCTATTTAATAATCTGAAAGACAGAAGATATAAATCTGTTGAGGAAGGCTGCTTTCTTGACCGTGCATTCGCATACCGCGACGCTAAAAAGCTTGTTAAAATTGCACCGGAATTTCATGTTAACCCTGACGGTATTCTTTATGGTATGAAAAAAAGGATTGTAAACAATAGAAAAGCGGAAGAAAAACATAAAATACTGCTAAAGAAAAGTCGCATAGCAGACAAGGCAGAACAACGGGCACAGGCTGAAAAACGTAGCCAAAACCCACCGCAAATCGATTTAAACAATAAAATATTCAGGACAATGTTTGGCAAATAGAAAAAGATATGCCACTATTTAATACACCAATCCTTTTTGACTTCATTCACTGAAACAAATTGACCTTCATCAATATCCTTAATTCATTGTTGGATTGCACAAATCTGCCATACTTCCATATCAAGGTATTTTTATGCATATAACCTCACACTACCCCCTCTCCTAAATTAGGAGAGGGGAAGTTGAATTATTCATCTTCTGAAATTTCTTCTTCAGCGGGTTCTTCGTGTTGAATATCTTCTTCATCGTAAGCTTGCTGGTTCATTTCTTCTTCGATTTCAGCTTTTAGCTCATCGTTTTCTTCTTCAATTTCGTCTTCAACGGGTTCTTCTCTGTACTGCTGAATATTTTGAGCTTCAGCCTTTTCCATTTGAGAAACACTCTTGATATCTATTTTCCAGCCGGTTAATTTGTGCGCGAGACGGACGTTTTGTCCTTCTCTGCCGATTGCAAGAGACAATTGATCGTCAGGCACAACAACCATTGCATCATGGGAGTACTCGTCGTCGGCCAGAATATCAACAGACACCACACGTGCAGGTGAAAGCGCGTTTACGATATATTCAACCGGATCTTCGGAGTATCTTACGATATCGATTTTTTCATTTTTAAGCTCAGAAACAATTGTCTGAATACGGCTTCCGCGAGGCCCTATGCAGGCACCTACAGAATCAACTTCCGGATCATTTGACCAAACTGCGATTTTTGTTCTGTAGCCGGCTTCACGTGAAATTGATTTAATTTCAACAATTCCGTCTTCAATTTCAGGCACTTCAAGTTCAAACAATTCGCGTACAATTTCAGCGTGAGCGTGAGATACAATAACTTGAGGCAGCCTGGTTGTTTCTTTTACGTTAAGCACAAAAACTCTTATACGATTGCCGGGTTTGTAATATTCGCCAGGAATTTGTTCTTTCTGAGGCATAATCGCGTCGGTTTTACCGATGTTAACAATTACGTTTCTATTTTCAACACGCTGGATTATACCGGTTGTGAGAGTGCCTTTTTTATCCATAAATTCTTGTAATACAAGGTTTCTTTCAGCTTCTCTGATACGCTGCGTAATTACCTGTTTTGCAGACTGGGCAGCAATTCTGCCGAATTGTTCAGGAGTAACTTCAATTTTAACTTCATCATCGACTTCAACATCTTCATCAATTTCTTTTGCTTGAGATAGAGAAATCTGGGTTTCAGGATCTTCTACCTCGTTAACGACAAGTTTAGTACTAAATACACCGATTTCGCCTGATTGTTCGTCTAAGATTGCTTCAATATTTGTTGATTCTTTGATGTGCATGTGCTTTTTGTACGCTGCAACCATTGCATCGCAAAGCGATGCAATCAAAACATCTTTAGATATACCGCGTTCGCGTTCCAGTTCTTCACAAGCTTCAAAAAGTGCTGTTCCTATTTTAATCATTTCATAACCTTTCTATTTTAATGTTTTTATCTATCACTAATCAATATATAATTTAGCGGATTGAATGTTTTCTTTTGGGATTAAAAGCTCTTTTGCGTCGTCAAATCTGAAAAATTTAAGACCTTCAGTCGTGTCATACTCCAGAATTTCGCCTTTAAAAATTTTTTCATCTTCTCCTTCTAACGGATTTTTCAGTTTGATGCTGACGTTGCGGCCTTTGAAAATTACAAATTCTTTTTCAGACTTAAATTTCCTCTCTAACCCCGGGGATGAAACTTCCAGATAGTATTTCACCGGAATTAACTCATCTAAAAAGTCAGAAAGACTGCGTGTTACTTTTTCACAATCGTCAAGAGTAACGTCTTTTTGGGGAGAATAGAGGTATATTCTCAAGAACCAGCGGTGATTTTCTTTTGCGAAATCGACTTCAATGGGAACATAACCGTATCGCATAGCCGTATTTTCAATCAACGGATTAATTTTTTCCAAAATTTCATAACGATTAATCTCTTGTTTCAAATTCGGCTCCTTTCTGCGCCCCGCAAAACAACATACCCGCTTATCATGGCCTTGCCGTCCCGCTTTTCAGCATCACTGCCCTTTTGATAGAAAAAGAACGGGGGTGCGC
>USGC01000161.1 GCA_900554095.1 uncultured bacterium | reverse complement strand
GGGGGGGCTCATAAATCCAATTTTTTAAATTTTACTCTTTTTGACCTCTTGTCTTTTGCTCAATATAATGTTATAATAAATAATAAAGTATGCAATTATGAGGTCTGTATGAAAAAAGCTTTTACTCTTGCTGAAGTCTTAATTACCCTTGGGATTATCGGTATTGTTGCGGCTATGACAATGCCAACACTTATTCAAAAACACAAGCGTCAGGTAATTGAAACCAGACTTATGAAATTCTATTCTGTTATGAACCAGGCAGTCAAAATGGCTGAACTTGATTACGGCGATAGAAAAGAGTGGCATAATGACAAAAGCGAAACCTTATACGATAAACAAGGAAATATAATAGAAGGCTCTATCCAATCCGAAAAATGGTTTAACAAATATTTAAAACCTTATTTAAAAGTCCGCAAAATTTATTCTGAAGGTGAATATTCATTCATAACTTTTTATGACGGCTCACAATTTTCCTTATGGAAAGACAATCATGTTGATTTTATATTTTATCCTCTTGGAAATTATAAAAAATGTTTTAAAAGCAGCAATATGGGGAAAGGAACTTGTGCATTTGTTTTTTCATTCCAGCCAACAGAAATAAAAAACAGCCATCTATACAACAAAGGTATCGAGCCTTATTATTGGATTAAAGTTGAAAAAATGACCTGGGAAGATGTTGAAAATGAATACCAGCTTATTAAAGACTACTGTTATGGCGTATCAAAACCTGAAAATACAAATGGACAGATGTTTTGCACGGCACTAATCCAGCTTAACAACTGGAAAATCCCTGACGATTACCCATACACACTCGGCAAATAAATTTTATAAACAAATTGACCGCAAGCGACTTTAATGCAATAATAGCTTTATGAATTACATTTTTTATTTTTTGATAGTAATTTCAATAATAGCCGGAGCATTAAACGGAAAACTTCCTGATGTTGTAAATGCAATTCTTACTGGCGCGGAACTTTCAGTAAAAGTCGCATTTTCACTAATTGGCATAATGGCGTTTTGGCTTGGCATGATGAAAATTGCTAAAAAATCCGGGCTTATCGAAATCATTGCCAAAATAATTAAACCGATAACAAAAAGAATTTTTGATGAAATTCCCGAAAATTCGCCTGCAATCGGTGATATTGCCATGAGTTTTTCAGCAAACGCCTTGGGACTTGCAAATGCAGCGACCCCAATTGGCATAAAAGCAATGGAAGAACTTCAAAAACAAAACATTGATAAAAAATCCGCTTCTAATGCAATGTGCATGTTTCTCGCAATGAGCACTGCGGGATTTCAGTTAATACCGGCAACAGTAATAGCAGTATTAATCGGTATTGGCTACAAAAATCCCACAGAAATAATAGCTCCTACTTTGCTTGTAACAACAATTGCCTTCTTATCAGCAATAACTATTGCGAAAATTTTTCAAAAATTCTGGCAGCCACAAGAAGCTTCTCAAGCGCCCGGAGGTGAAGAATAATGTTTCATTCAATAATGAACGCAATTTCATTATGGGCATTGCCGTTTATAATTATTCTTATTCTCACAGTTGGACTATACAAAAAAGTCCCGCTTTATGAAGTTTTTACAGACGGCGCCAAGGACGGATTTAAAGTCGCTGTAAACATAATTCCCTACCTTGTCGCAATAATTGTCGGAATTTCAATGTTTCGGGCATCCGGCATAATCGAATATATCGAAAGAATTTCCGCTCCGTTGCTTTCCCACTTTAACGTTCCGGCAGACGTAATTCCTGTAATGCTGGTGCGCTCATTATCCGGCTCTGCGGCTCTTGGTGTTTTTTCTGATATTGCAAACAACCTTGGCCCAAATGCTTACGCAACAAAGCTTGCGGCCGTTATGGTGGGTTCAAGTGAAACAACCTTATACATTTTAGCCGTATATTTCGGTTCAATAAAAATATCAAAAGTCCGTTATGCCTTAATCGCAGGGCTTTTAGCGGATTTAATCGGAATTATCGCTGCAATCGCCGTTTGCAATGTCCTTTTTTAAATTTATCTATATGAATTTTTATAAATACTTTTTGCACGCGCAATAATCGGCTCAAGTTTGTCAAATTCTTTGCCAATACGTTTTAGCGTATGTACAAAATTAAATCCGCTGGCTAAAAATCCTACTGAAAGAAAATTCTTCATAGAAGTAGAGCCGGCAGTATGAACGCAGTGCCCTAAATACCCTGTGCATCCGGCATGGACAATACTTTCAACCATTGCAGGTTTAACATTAGACAGAACCTGGCTTCGTGTTAAATTATTTTTCTTATGACTTGTTGTAACTAATTTTTTTATTAATATACCGTTATTCACTTTAATTTTCTCCTTATAAGGATATAAGGCTTCAAAAAAAAATTTTTTGCTACTAAAATTGAGGTAAAAGTCCTGGTGTATAAGAATAAGTTTTACTGTCAACCCAGCTTTGAGTAATGTCTTGTGCCGGTTGCTTCACAACACTTTTAACCAAAACTGCATAACCAATATCAATAAAATTAATTTTTTCAAGTTTTTCCACAATAAAAGCATTTGCTCCACAATTATGACAAAAGTGCTTATCTGGAAGAATTTCCCCATTCTTGATAGTAGCCTTTAACTTAATACCGCAGCAGGCACAGCGTGTAATAAACCATTGATTCTCAATCATTTCGCCACAATCAGGACAGTAAGAAAAATCAGCATCAGGTCGAACCTTGTCATGTTTACAAGTTTTGTTTTTTCTGAATAACTCCAATATCATCATACTTTTCTTATAATTATTTATTTAAAAAAGTCAAACATAGCAAAAAATATTTTGAGAAGCCTTATATTAAACGGTGAAACTATGCAAATAAAAAATTACAATTCCCCGCAATTTACAGCAACCCATATTTCCACAGCAAAAAATATTTACAAAAACACTAAAACGGAAATCCAAATTTATTCTGTAAATAAAAAACAAGACAATCAATTTTTAAGACACCTTGAAAGGTTTGTAAAGATGCAAAATCTAATGCCAAACCTTGAAAAACATGAATATGAACGCTGGCAGGAAATGTTGACTTACGCGTTGCAGCAAGCAGAAAAGCCTGACAGAATAACCTACATTGCCGCAACAACTGAAAAACCTTGCGGCATTATAACCTACCTGCCCGGAAGAAAAACTTTTCATATCGACTGCATCTGCACTTGGCCCGTTGAATTTGGGAAAAAAGTAAAATTTGCCGGACAAACTCTTTTTAACATGGTTTTTCACGACTTTGTAAACTCAAAAGCCTCCAACATAAAGCTGGAAGCCATAACAGACGGTCCATATAATACTGTAAAAAAATATTTAAATCTAGGTTTCACAATTACAGGCACACAAGATAACAACAAAATTCTTATGGAAAATAACCAAAACAAAGTCAAAAAAGCCCTTAATACTTTACAAAATAATATAAAAATACACCCGACCAAAAACACAGATAACATAAACTTAAATAATATTTTAAATCTCTCAAACTAAAATGCTCTTACCAAAAATATTTTAATATCGTTATTAGTACGCTCTACCCTTTTTACATATCTATAATCAGTCGGAGCAGTAAGTATAAGCACAACCGCCGGCGCTTTTCCTGTCATTTTTGCATAATACATAGATTGCCCAATACTTTCAGCCCATTTTTTCGCAAAATCAAATTCAATTGCGTAATCCTTAGTCAAACAATCAACACGTGTCATATCCCACAAGAGAAATTCTCTTTTGCCAAAATCACTTTGGCACCATTGATTAACATAAAAGCTCTCATTCATCCCCGGCCTCATGACCAAAGTCTTATAAAATTTCTGCGGCACATAATTAAGCCCGAAATATAAAACACCAGAAGCAATAAGAATTAAAGAAATGACAAACTTTATAATCTTTTTTTTAACAGCTTTTCTCATAGAACCATTATATTACAAAAAGAACCGAACATCATATGACATTCGGTTCTTTTAAAACAAGGAGCTGGCATCGGGCTATCTTCCCAGGCGGTGGCCCGCCAAGTATTTTCACTGAAGTAAGCCTTTACGACCGTGTTCGGGATGGGTACGGGTGGTTTCCTTACTCTTTAACACCAGCAATTCTTTCTATGTGCTGTGCACTCAAAGTTGCATAATGATTATAAGCTACACGCTTTCATCAATTCCCTTTTCTTTGGATTTTTGCTTTTTCTTAGCATTATCCCTTCTTTAGGAAAAGCCCTCGTCCTATTAGTTTCAGTCGGCTGAATATGTTGCCATACTTACACCTCTGACCTATCTACGTCGTTTTCTGCAACGGGACTTACTAGCTTCTGCTATGAGAGATCTTATCTTACGGTGGGCTTCGTACTTATATGCTTTCAGCACTTATCCGCTTGGAACAC
>USGC01000160.1 GCA_900554095.1 uncultured bacterium | reverse complement strand
TTTATTTAATCTTCTTTCAAATACGCCGCTCAGACAGTGCTCGCTCACCGTTCTCAAGCTTAAGTGCCAGTAATCGAGTTAATAATAATATTCAAATAACATTAATTATGAATTACTACCAGCTTAATATTTGTAAACAAAATTATTGCATTTTGGCTTTGTTGGGCGTAATATTTTTAAAGCGCCCCTAAATTACAAAAATTTGGCGCTGCTGATAAGTGTATTTAGTACAATAATGGAATATGTTATGGCTTTAAATTTTCAAGAACTGGTATTTAATTTACAAAAATTTTGGTCTGATTATGGCTGCATAATTCAACAGCCTTACGATATAGAAAAGGGGGCTTCTACAATGAATCCAGCAACATTTTTGCGTTCATTGGGGCCTGAGCCTTGGAATACGGCAATGATAGAACCTTGCAGACGCCCGACTGACGCAAGATATGGCGAAAACCCCAATCGCCTTGGGCATTATTACCAATTCCAAGTAATTTTAAAACCTTCCCGGATGACGCACAAGAACTTTATTTGAAAAGTTTAGAGGCAATGGGAATTGATTTAAAAGAGCATGACGTAAGGTTTGTTGAAGATAACTGGGAATCACCGACCCTTGGAGCGGCCGGTGTTGGCTGGGAAGTTTGGCTCGATGGCATGGAAATTACTCAATTTACTTACTTTCAGCAAGTCGGCGGACTAGAAGTTAAACCGGTTGCATTAGAGCTTACTTACGGGCTTGAAAGAATTGCTATGTATCTTCAAAATAAAGAGTCTGTTTATGACATTATGTGGAATGACAAACTCAAATACGGCGATATTTTCTTGCAAAATGAAATTGAACAATCTAAATATAATTTTGAAGTTAGTGATTCAAAATCTCTTTTTACAATGTTTGATTTATACCAAAAAGAAGTTGATAATTGTATTAATGCAAAGTTAGTGCTTCCTGCATACGACTATGTGTTGAAATGTTCACATACATTCAACCTTTTGGATGCAAGAGGCGTAATTAGCAAAGACGAAAGAATTAATTTTATAAACCGCGTAAGAACAATGGCATCTGCTGTTGCAAAATTGTATGTAGCTCAAAGAGAAGAACTTGGTTTCCCTCTTTGTAAGTAAAAATAAGGAAGATAAATGGCCACAAGATATCAACGCCCGACTTTAACAAGAAATTTTATTCAAAGATTAACAAGGATTAAAAATCCCGATGAGATGCTGGAAGACGCTAAAGAAGGCGGATTAGAAAAAACTCTAGGCGTTTGGGATTTAATCATTTTAGGCATCGGTGCAATAATCGGTTCCGGTATATTCGCGGTTGTTGGTATTGCCGCAGCAGGAAGTGCACAAGGCCCGGGAGCAGGGCCGGCATTAATGGTGTCAATGGTTTTGGCAGCTATTTGCTGTGTGTTTTCAGCGCTATGTTACAGTGAATTCGCAACAATGATACCAGTTTCAGGGGGTGCATATACATATACTTTTGCAACTTTGGGTGAATTTGCGGCCTGGATGGTAGGATGGGTTTTAATGCTTGAGTATGCAATCGGTTATATTGCTGTTGCGTGTGCTTGGTCAAACCATTTTGTGCAATTTTTACAAGGTTTTGAAAGGTATCTTCCTGCTTGGATTGCTAATCCTCCGGTTTATCTTGTAAATGACATCAAATCAGCGACAAAAATTCTTCTTGATAGCGGAATTGACCCTCATTCAGTTATTCCGACGTTTTTCGGAGTGCCTATTTCAATAAATCTTCCGGCAATTTTTATTGTAATTGCAATCACTTTAATCTTGATTAAAGGTACAAAGGATTCAACTAAAATGGCTGCAATTATGGTTTTTGTAAAACTTGCAGTAATAGCATTGTTTGTTTTAGCGGGTGCGTTTTTCGTAAGGCCTGAAAACTGGACTCCTTTTGCGCCGAACGGGTTTAGCGGTGTATTTATGGGGGCATTTATTATATTCTTTGCATACATTGGGTTTGATGCTTTGGCGACCGCCGCTGAAGAGTGCAAAAATCCACAAAAAGACTTGCCGATAGGGATTATAGCTCTTTAATTGTTACAACAGTTGTTTATGTTTTGGTAGCGCTGGTAATGACTGGTATGCAAGCAACACAAGGTGCAGTTCCAGCAGGATTTTTGAAAGCACCTATGGCTTATGCAATGACAGCTATTGCACATCAAAACTGGGCGGCCGGACTTATTTCTATCGGCTCGCTTGCCGGATTAACTTCGGTATTACTTGTGCTGCAAATGGCCGCAACAAGAATTCTTTATGCAATGAGCAGAGACAACTTTTTGCCAAAGAAATTTCAAGCGCTTCATGCCAAGTATAAAACTCCATATGTTTTGACTTGGACTGTATGCTTGGTTGCAATTATAGGGACATTAACTCTTGATATTAATGTTGCGGCAGAGCTTTGTAACTTTGGGACATTTACATCATTTATTATTGTATGTGTTGCAGTATTAATTTTGAGAAAAACAGACCCTGACCGTCCTCGTCCGTTTAAAGTTCCATTTTCTCCGCTTACGCCGATTTTAGGAATTGTGCTTTGCGGCGGGTTAATGGTTTATTCTATGCAGTTTTTAACTACTTCTGCACTTCTGTTCCCGCTTTGGCTGGGTATTGGTGCGATGATTTACTTCCATTACGGATATAGGAAAAATAGATATAGAGAAAACGAAATTCACAAAGAAAAAGTAGTACAAAGAAAACTTGAATTACAAAAATAATGGAAAAGATAAATGATTAAAAACATAATTTCAAATGCTTTAAAAACAAAAAGCCCCGATGAGTTAATAGCAACAAGCAAAAAATCAGAATTAAAAAAGACATTAAATGTATTTGATTTAATAGTTATCGGCATAGGCGCGGTTGTTGGAACCGGAATATTTTCGATAATTGGTATTGCTGTGCAGGGCGGCCCGGAAGGGTTGGGAGCAGGTCCGGGAATTATTATATCAATGCTTCTTGCTGTTATTGCGTGTATATTTTCAGCGCTTTGCTATAGCGAAATTGCGGCGATGATACCGGTTGCAGGAAGTGCCTACACTTATACCTATGCAACAATGGGCGAATTTATGGCGTGGATGGTCGGCTGGATTTTGATGCTTGAATATGCGATTGGTAATATTACTGTCGCAAGCGCGTGGACAGGGTATTTTACACAATTGTTGAAAGGCTTTAAAGCTTATCTTCCTGATTTTGTAGTAAATTTCCCTATCTGGCTTAGAGCAGATTATCGTTCCATCGCAGCTATGTGTGAAAGATACGGAGCTGATATTCATGACAAAATTCCATATTTGTTTGGTCATATTCCTGTTGCAATGAATTTGCCCGCGATGTTTATTGTGCTTATTTTGACAATGCTTCTTGTAAAGGGAGTAAAAGAATCAACACGATTTGCGAGCATAATGGTTGCTGTCAATTTGTTAATAATTACGTCTTTTATTGTGTTTGGCGCATTTTATGTAAAGCCTGAACACTGGGTGCCTTTTGCCCCTAACGGTTTTGGCGGAATCTTCATGGGTGCATTTTTAATTTTCTTTGCATATATAGGTTTTGACGCTATTTCAACCACCGCCGAAGAAACTGAAAATCCGCAAAGAGATTTGCCTATAGGAATTTTAGGTACTTTGTTTATTTGTACAGTTTTATATATTGGTGTAGCGCTTGTTCTGACAGGAACAGTACCGTTTGGAGCAATTGATACTCAGGCTCCTATTGCCCATGCTATGAGTTTTGTCGGTAAAGACTGGTTTGCCGGGTTAATTTCAGTTGGGGCCGTGTGCGGCTTGACATCAGTATTATTGATTTATCAACTTGGTACGACAAGAATTTTATACGCAATGAGCAGAGACAGGTTTTTGCCAAAGTCTTTAAGGCTTGTTCATAAAAAATTTAGAACTCCTCATATTTTAACTTGGATATCAGGTATTGTTGTAATAGTTTGTTCCTTATTTATGGATTTGAATATATCAGCAGAACTCTGTAATTTTGGGACATTTACATCATTTATCATTATTTGTATTGCGGTTTTGATGCTTCGCAAATCTGATCCGGACAGACCACGTCCTTTTAAAGTGCCGTTTTCACCGTGGTTTCCTTTTGCGGGGATTTTGTCTTGCGGCGGATTGATGATTTACTCATTGCGTTATTTAAAAACTTCATCAATATATTTTCCGCTATGGCTTTTAATAGGCGTGGCAATTTATGCGGGATATGGATATAGTCAAAAGAGATTAGAAGAAAAACAAAAAAGCCAAAGACAGCCCAAGATAAAAATTGAGGTCTAGTAATCCAGGCTTGCAAATTTTTAAAAATATGTTATAATTAAAAATAAAGATGAAAGGAGCTGGAAATAATGACTATGCATAATTCCTGGGGGTG
>USGC01000159.1 GCA_900554095.1 uncultured bacterium | reverse complement strand
GCTGTCGGTTCTGTAGAATTCACTGCCGGATTTTCCAAAGGCGTAAATTCGTAATTCGGTTTATCTTCTTCGTTTTCTTCTCCTTTAACCTTGAAATTTAAAATAAAAATGTTATTTTTAGGGATAACTATTTCCTCCCCCTTTTCTACGTAAGAAAAAGGTGTGCTTTCATAGACTGAAACCGCTGATGATTTAAACCTATTGCCTTCTTCATTTTTCACTGCACCCTCGACTGCGTGATAGCCCAAAGAAATTCCTTTTACAAAGTGATTACCGACAGACAACGCCGCGCTTTTGGCCATACTTGCAGTATCAAATTTGGTTGTATATTTACCAATAAAATAATCCTTTATTTCGTGTTCTTTACCGGAATTATCAATATAGCTTAAAAGCACAAACGAAAACGTTGCATTTCTTTTGAGACGTGTCGGATCTTTCACATCTACAATCTGGCCTTTAAGTATATAATCAGGCATAATTACGATTTCGCTGCTTAGCTGCAAATCTGTTACAGCCTTAACCTGCATGTACTTTGGAGGATTTTCTGTTGTAAAGTCCGAAAGTGCTTCAACTTTAATAGTCTTTGCCATAGCCGGCGCCGAAAACGCAATCAACATAGCCAATAATGTAAAAATCTTTTTCATAAACCCTCCATAATTTTATATTAACAAATTTTTATGAGCTTTGCAAGGCTTATAAAAACAAAGGTTTTAAATATTGGCCGGTGTATGACATTTTAATCTTGGAAACTTGTTTCGGTGTGCCTTTAGCCACTATTTGACCACCGCCAATACCGCCTTCGGGGCCTAAATCAATAATATAATCAGCAACTTTGATTAAATCCAAATTATGCTCAATAATCAAAATAGTGTTTCCCTGATCCGCAAGCTGGTGAAGAATTTTGATAAGCTTGTCCAAATCTGCCCAGTGAAGTCCTACTGAGGGTTCGTCCATTAAATAAAGAGTTTTGCCGGTCGCACGTTTGTTTAATTCGGACGCAAGTTTAATCCGCTGAGCTTCCCCGCCGGAAAGCGTTGTGGCACTCTGTCCAAGCTTAATATAATCCAGCCCCACATCGTTTAGAGTTTGTAATTTATGCTTAATAGCCGGCACATTCTCAAAGAACGCAAGAGCTTCTTTTACGCTCATATCAAGAACATCAGCAATCGTTTTGCCTTTGTATTTTACTTCTAATGTTTCGCGGTTGTAGCGTTTGCCTTTACACACCGGGCATTTTACATAAACATCTGACAAAAAGTTCATTTCAATTTTGTGAACGCCGTCGCCTTTGCAAGCCTCACAGCGGCCGCCTTTTACATTAAAACTGAACCTGCCGGGTTTGTACCCTCTGAGTTTTGCCTCATTTGTTTTGGAATACAGGTCTCTTATATGCGTAAATAAATCTGTATAAGTTGCCGGATTTGAACGAGGTGTTCTGCCAATTGGCGACTGGTCTATATCAATAATCTTATCAATGTTTTCAAATCCAGTAATCTCATCAACACCTTGCGGTTTAGGCTTGTTTTTACGAAGCTTGTGAACAGCGTATTCGTATACCAAATCCTGCATCAAGGTAGATTTTCCTGACCCTGAAACCCCGGTTAGAACAACAATTTTGCCAAGCGGAATGTCAACATCAATATTTTTTAAGTTATTTAAGTGAGCATTTTTTACATGCAAAAATTTGCCGTTTCCTTCGCGCACTTTTTCAGGAATAGGAATATATTTTTCTCCGCTCAAATATTTACCAGTAATGGATTTTGGGGCTTTTATAATATCATCCACAGAGCCATATGCGATGATTTGCCCACCGTTAACCCCAGCCTTTGGCCCGATATCCACAATGTAATCAGCATTACGAATAGTTTCTTCATCGTGCTCAACAACAATAAGCGTGTTGCCAAGGTTACGGAGCTTAATCAATGTTTTGATAAGCCTGTCATTATCGCGCTGGTGAAGCCCGATTGACGGTTCATCTAAAACATACAAAACACCTGAAAGCCCGCTGCCTATTTGAGTTGCAAGCCTTATCCGCTGAGCTTCGCCGCCTGAAAGCGTTCCTGACATACGCGCTAAGTTTAAATAGCTTAAACCAACGTCTTTTAAAAATTTCAGCCGCGCACGGATCTCGTCAAGGATTTGCTTTGCTATCTGAATGTGATATTCATCAAGCTCCAGGTATAAATCTGATATAAAATCGTAAGCTACATCAATAGGTAAAAGCGTAAATTCATAGATATTTTTGCCTTTAATTTTGACTGCAAGCGGAAAAGGCTTCAATCTTGCACCGCCGCAGGCTGTACAAGGCGTTGTAATCATGTATTTTTCAATTTCTTCCCGCCAGTATTCCCCATCTGATTCGTGGTATTTTTTCATGTAATACGGAATAACACCGGGATAGCTGTGATATCGGGATTCGTAACGTTTTGTGGTGAAACCTCTTATACGCATTTTTATAACGTCAGGAGCGCCGTACAAAATAATATCCTGATGAGCTTTTGGCAATTCACCAAACGGAGTGTCGGGATTAATTCCGTAATGCGACGTTACAGCCGCCAGAATGTCTTTATAATAGCTGGTTGTTGACTTATCCCAAGGATATATAGCGCCTTCGTTTAAAGATTTCGTCTTGTCCGGCACAATCAAGTCCGGAGAGATTTCATAATCAACTCCGATACCCGAACACTTTTCACAGGCCCCATACGGATTGTTGAATGAAAAAATTCTCGGCGCAAGTTCTTCAAAACTTAAATTACACTTTGCACAGGCGAGCTTTTCGCTGTAAATAACTTCCTTGCCTTTACCGGAGGCTCCAGAGGCTTTATCCCCGACAATGTCCACAATCGTAATACCGTCAGCTTTTTGCAGCGCTATTCCGACACTGTCAGCAATACGTGAACGCGCATCAGATTTTACAACAATACGGTCGATAACAACCGAAATATCGTGTTTTTTAGTTTTTGCAAGTTCAATATCATCTTCATCTAAATTAAAAATTTTGCCGTCAACTTTTACTCTTACAAAGCCTTCTTGGCGAAGTTCCTCAAAAACTGATTGGAATTCACCTTTTTTACCGCGCACAATCGGTGCAAGGATTTGAATTTTTGTTCCTTCTTTAAGTTTAAGAATGCTGTTAACTATTTCATCAATTGTCTGCGGCTTAATTTCTTCGCCGCACTCCGGGCAAAAAGGAGTTCCGACACGTGCGTACAAAAGCCTTAAATAATCATAGATTTCAGTAACAGTTCCGACAGTTGAACGCGGATTGTTGCTTGTAGACTTCTGATCAATAGAAATCGCCGGAGAAAGTCCGTCAATATATTCAACATCGGGTTTGTCAAGCTGTCCCAAAAACTGGCGTGCATAAGTTGAAAGGCTTTCAATATATCGTCTTTGGCCTTCTGCAAATATCGTATCAAACGCAAGTGAGCTTTTGCCGGAGCCAGAAACCCCTGTAAAAACAACCAGTTCATTTTTCGGAATTTCCAGGGATACGTCTTTTAAGTTATGTTCTTTTGCCCCTTTAATTTTTATAGTGTCAAGCATAACATGATTATCGCACGTAAAATTTTTAATTCAAATATTTTGTTGCGGGATTACCAAGGGTAATCGTCTTTAATCTGCCAACCATCGCGTATTATTTTATCGGTACAGCAGTTTTCATTGCCGCTACTGGAGGTCGTACAATTTGCGATTACCTCATCATCGGTCATATCACTGCAATATGGTATTAATCCTTTTTTGCTAGCAAGTTTAAATAAAAATACGTCTTTGCCTAATACATTTGGGTTACCACCACCGTTTAGATCTATATATACGTTACCACTGCTGTAATAACTAGGATTACCATCAGCATCCCTTGTATAACGCGGCATAAATATTACTGTACCGTCTGCTATTTGGAATAGAAATCTTGAGTCCTCTGTCTTTAACCCCCAGGCTATTGGAGTGCCATTTATGTTTTTCCAGGGGTTAGAGTTTTCCCCAGCCCTTGTATAACCGCAGTCTTTGGCGTTTTCACACAATTTTACACCCTTATAATACGGTTTAAAATACGTATTAAAGTAATTTTCAACAACTATATCCTCGCCTTTGGGCCAAATATCGTACTCGCCATTGTCAAGTTCTGACAGCTTTATTGCTTGATTGAATATACTGTAGGCTTTTTGAAGCCGAGATATTGTTTCTTGCTTTTGGTGTTTTGCAATTAGTGTCGGCATTGTCATTGCTGCTACTACACCTATTATGCCCAAGGTTATCAAAACTTCTGCTAATGTAAAGGCAAATTTCTTTCTCATACTGACCTCGCTTTTGCTATATTTATTATTCATTATAACATTATTTTGGTCAGTTTGCACGTAGGTTAAATTTCTTCCTTTAAGCGGTAAAAATCCGCG
>USGC01000158.1 GCA_900554095.1 uncultured bacterium | reverse complement strand
GGGGGGGGCTCACGGGTTCACACCGTTTAAAGGAAGAAATGTTGGGATAACTTCTCTCTCCCATGGGGATGTAAAACTAGCTACAGAGCGCTTGTGCGATGGATGCGAGCTTGTATGCCCCGTGCTGAGGGAAGCAAGTGTTAGCCAGCGGAAGGCGAGCCTTACTTCTGCGGGTGAGAGGGCAACATCAAGCGTCAGGTCAAGGGGCTTCACTTTAGCGGAAGGTGCTACGAACGTAGATAAGTTTGGGAATTATAGAAAACCTGCATTTACCTTAGCGGAAGTTTTAATAACCCTTGGCATAATCGGCATTGTTGCGTCAATTACGATGCCGGTGTTGATGGAGCATTACCGTACAAAAGCACTTGAAACTGGTATGGCCAGGTTTTATTCTGTTGTTAACCAGGGGTTCACTCTTTCCGCTGTGAAGAACGGTGATGAAAAAGATTGGGAAGATTTCGGTGAGAATTCATGTGCTTTCTATAAAAAATATCTTGCGGATTATATAAAAGCGGATTACGAATGCGGTTATTATAACAGAGTTGATGGAAAACCAGTTAAAGCTAATGACGACCGGTTTGTCGGAATATATTTCCCTTCCGGTGATATGGCCATTTTTTCATACGGAAAAAGTTTTACTTATACCAGAAAAATGGACAACCGTTATAAGGCTTATGAGGCAGTGACGGCTAATCTTGCCGATCATAAAGATGTTTTTGGAACTGAATTATTTATGTTTTGGCGCGGGCAAGCAATTACCTCTATGGATAAATCGAAACGTCCAACCGGAATTGTTCCTTATGAGATATTCGAGCGTCCTGGTAATCGTCTTGAATACTGCAAAGTATATCCACACCTCTGTGCCGTTTTGATTGTGGAAAACGGTTGGAAAGTTCCGAAGAATTACCCGTATAAAATAAGGTAAAAGTTTAAATACTCAACTTGTATCCGCCGCCGTAGATTGTTTCTATGTATTTCTTGCCGTTGGAGATTTTGTCCAGCTTTGAGCGCAAATGCCTTATGTGTACGCGTATTGTCTCTATGTCGTCATCAGGCGCGTAACCCCAGATGTCTTTCAACAACTGCGCCGAAGATACCATGTTTCCGTGGTTTTGGAAAAGCAAGTTGAATATATCAAATTCTATTGGCGTTAGTTTTGCGATTTTGTCGTTTATTTTTACACTGTATGTCTCCGGTAAAAGGGTTATTTCTCCAAGCGTTAAGAGTTCTCTTGTGGCTATGCTTTCCGGAATTTGGCCTGTGCGTTTCAAAAGTGCCCGCACCCGCACTTGAAGTTCTTCCATCTCAAAAGGTTTTACAAGGTAGTCGTCCACCCCGATGTTAAACCCGTTTACCTTGTCATTCAACTGCGAAAGTGCCGTAAGCATTAAGATTGGAATGTTTTTGGTTGTCTCATTCTTTCTTATGCGCTGTGCTACCGTAAATCCGTCAACTTCCGGCATCATAACATCAAGGATTACTAATGACGGGATTTCCTGTTTGCATAGCGCAAAGCCCGTTGTGCCTTCGTATGCCTGGACAACTTTGTATCCGCAAAGTTCCAGATTTACTTTTATAAGTTCGTTTATTGCGTTATCGTCGTCGACTACTAAAATTTTATTGTTCATACGTTGATTTTATAATATCAATGCGGCAATAAAACTTCAAAATTACAAATGTAACAAAACTTAATAAAAATTACCTGAAAGGAGCATTAAAAATAAGCCTTTTGGCTGCATAATTTTATAAGAAATGTAAAAAAAATTTTTTAAAGTGTAAAAAATACAAATTTTTTATTTTTTGTAGTAATATATTGATTGCAAAGTATTTTTTGCAAGGTAGTAGTAAATATACATTTATAAGGAGGCACATGAATTGGCAATAACATCACCTTTTACTAGCTTACAGGCAAACGGCAAAAAAGAAATCCACTTAGGACAACACGTTTTAGCAGAGTTTTTTGAATGTGATCCAAACACATTAAATAGTATTGATAAAGTCGAAAAGTACATGGTGGATGCCGCCCTTGAGTGTGGTGCAACTATTGTCCAAAAATGTTTCCATATGTTTAATCCGTACGGCGTTTCAGGCGTTGTTATTATTTCTGAAAGCCATCTGGCTATTCACACTTGGCCCGAACTCGGCTACGCGGCTGTTGATTTATTCACTTGCGGCGACAAGTGCGATCCGAAAATCTCATACGAATTCTTAAAAGAAAAGTTTAATTCTAAAAAAGCAACCTTCTCTGAATTGAAGCGTGGTATAATTGATGAAGAAACAATGAAAGTTGCTGAAAAACCTTTTGGATTAATGACACAGTTAGCAGACTAAAAATATTTATTATAACATAATATTCAATCATAACTGTCCCGGAAAATTTAGCTCGCCGGGACTTTTTTTAATTTATGTAAAAAGTTTGACTTTTTCTGTTAAAATTAAAACTCTTTTATATTATTATTATTTTAATAACTGGGGGTGCAGATGTTAGAAGAAATTTTAGATAAAAAATCCAACTTCGATTTAACTTCAAAAAGCGCATTTTCAAAAGAAGATGAGACTTTTACTTCTCGTTCTTACGCAGCGCTTCTGGCTAAAAATGCTATTCCGTATTCTCACCGCAAAGCCGCGGATAATTATATAATTATTAAAAGAGTTTTTAAGTTCCAAGCCGTTATGAGCCGTATTACTAACGCTGAAAAAGCTCTTTTGGCTAAGTATGATTTTAATGTTTTGGAATACACTACCATCAAGCAAATGTATGAAGAATTGGCTCTTTTACAGAAATGGTCTGCTTCTCCTGATGTTAAAATCCGCAACGACGCCGATACTATCCTTGAAATTCGGACTAAAGAATTGAAGTTTATTGACGCAAACAGATATGCGAATATTTCTAATGAAATTTACAAAGGGTACGTAGGCTTAGAACATTACTTTGAAGAAATTAGTAAATATAAAGAATAGCAATTTTTAACCTTTCTTTGTTTTTATATAATTAATAAAGTTTTTTTACGAAAGGTTAGTATGTCGGTAAATACAGTTTCAGTGCAAGCAAAACCCGTGTCAGTTCCCTGTGCAAGTACTGTGCAGGCAGGCAAAACTGAAGTTAAACAGTCTAAATCAAATGAATTTTATGATACGGCGTCCCGTGCATTAGTGGCTGCCGGCTCTGTTATGCTGGGATGTTTCTTTCTGCAAAAACATTTAGATGAAAAAGCTCTTAAAAATACTGCTCAAAAATTCAAGGATATATTTGAAAAAACTGAAAGTATTACAAAAGATAAGCTTCACAGCACCATTGCCGAGCTTCTTGAAAAAGAAGGCAAAGATGTTAATGAGGTTTACGTATGCTCTTTGAAGCAAATGCGGGAATTTTTCAAACAAGACAAGGCATGGATTAAAACCTTTGAAGATGCTAATTTAAGTGAAAATACGGCTGCAATATTTTTTAAAAAAGGTGAAAACGGCTTTGATTTAAAAAAGATTTTTGATACTAAAAATATTGAATTTCAAACTTTAAAACAGGCGTTTGTCGAAAATAAAGCTTATTATGTTCCGGTTGTTAATCCGGGGCCTTTGCTGGATAAAGTAATCTTTAAGCCAGAAAGCCTTAACAAGCTTGGTTTAAAAGGGATGATAATGAATTAGTTTTTGGCTTTAGTAAATTAACAAATAAAAAAAGAGGCCTGTTTATAAAAGGTCTCTTTTTTTACTAATTTTATTGAATCTATGCTTCTGCCGGAGTTTCTTCTGCTGCTTTGGCTTCAGCCTCAGCGGCAGCCTTTGCTTCTGCTTCAGCAGCGGCTTTAGCTTGAGCTTTTTTAGATAATTTTACTGTTTCTTTTTTAACATAATTCAAAGTGCCGTCTTCGTTGCAGTTTTTGAGCAAATATGCAACTGTTTCTGTAGGCTGAGCGCCTTTTTTAATCCAATCAAGCGCTGCGACTTTGTCTAATTTCATAACTTTTGTTTTCGGGTTGTAATGTCCGAGTTCTTGAACCGGTCTGCCTTCGCGTTTTGTTGTTGAATTAATAACGATAATTCTGTATGATGGAGATTTTTTTGCACCTAATCTTTTTAATCTGATTTTTAACATTTTGGTTGATTTCCTTCTTAATTTAGTATTACATTAATGCGGATTTAACAGCATTGCAGCCGCGCTATGTCTGTAAATTCCTTGAACGAGGCTAAGAGGAATTGCCTGTTCCGTTTTTATCTAATCATAAATATAATCTTTTATCAAGTTTTTTTTAAGTTTTATGTAATTGGGTTGAAAAAATTTGGTAAACGGGGTATAATGGGAATAGTTAAAAAGTTAAAAAGGGGGTAAAAACATGAAAAATCAACAATCTCTGGGGGGGGGGGGCTCGCGGGTTCATACCGCTTAAAGGCCGAAAAGTTG
>USGC01000157.1 GCA_900554095.1 uncultured bacterium | reverse complement strand
GTGTATGAAAAATCCGCAGACCCAGTATCTAAAAAGGTATGGGTTACAGGCGACACAACAATAAATATAGATAAATGTGAACTAGGCGGAAAAAAATACAATGTAACGTTAACATTGCTTCCAAGCTCACAAAGTGAATATAATTACTTTAAGCTGAATGCGACGGGCATACTAGGGACAGAATCTAATAGTATAAGTCTAACAACACAAGGCAGCAACAGTTCATCCGGTGGATTTTATAACTTAAGTTCAGCCCAAGATTTCAAATTAAGCGGTCTGTCAACGCAAGCATCAACGAACGGATCATTTAACGCAGCGAACGGCACCGCGCCAGCGTATTGTAACGTAGATTCAAGCGGGAATTCACTATCAACATACAGATCAATATCAAGTGTTAATTTCGGGAAGTTAACAAGCGATAAATCAGTTTCTTGTTGCTGGGGCAGCTCTGATTGTAATGGAGCGTCTAATCCGACTACTCCGCCAGTTTCTCCGCCAACTCAGCATTCTGTAGATATTATTGTGAAACATACAGATTCCCAAGGCGGAAATAATGTAGATTATATTACCACAACACGTACAACTTCTGTTAGTGTATCCGGAGCAAATGGTGTTAGTCCAACCGGCTCGATTAATGCAACTTGTATTGACATTCATAGTGTTGATGGAGGGGTAACAACAACATCTTCTCCTTATCAATGTGTTATAAATAAGACCTTTAGTACTTCACAATCTGCTTCTTATTTAATTAATGAAATTTTTGTGAATAATCATCTCACTATGGACGAAAACCATAAAACAATGGAAAACTTTACGTGTACACTCAATTTATTTGGAAGAACCGTAAGCTGCAACTCTAATTCAAGTTTCACAATAAACAATGTAACATACAATATTAAAGTTCAGTATTAAAATTGTTACAAGACTTCTAATTGTCTATAGGGCAGAGAGCATCTGCCCTTTTTTTTTATTAGAATTTTAGTAAAACTTTTAAAGTATTTTTTTCTTTATTTTTTTCAAAGCCTTCAATTGCATTATCAATACTGTAGACGCCGGAAATTAGTGGTTTGAAATCCACTCTTTCAGATTGAAGAAGCCTTAATGCTGGGCCAAATTGTCCGCAACGAGAGCCTAAAACAGTTATTTCATCAATAACTATGGGTGCTAAGTTGAATTCTTTGGAAGCCGCAATTGTACTTTTTAAAACTAAAACTCCGCGCGGTTTTGTTAGTGCAAGAGCCGTTTCAAATCCTGAGATTGACCCTGTTGCTTCAACAACAACATCGTATATTTTTTCTATTTTAAATTCATTCAAAAGAGCGGTTTTTACGCCTTGGTTTTTGGCAATGTCGAGTTTGTTTTGGTGTTTACCTACAAGAATTACGTCAAGATTAAGAGAGTTCAGCGCTAAGGCAGTGATAAGCCCAAGTTTGCCGTCTCCAAGGACAATAACTTTTTCATATGGTTTTATATGATGCTGTTCTGTAATTTCAAGTGCCGCAGCAAGAGGTTCTACAAAAACGGCCTGTTCATCTTCTACGTTTTCAGGTACTTCAAATAGCACATTTATTGGCATTGTGAAGTATTCTGCAAAACATCCGTCTTTTTTCCAGATACCAAGTGTGTGGCGGTTAGGGCAGTGTCTGTATAACTTTTCGGCGCAATAGGGGCAGGCCGGGTCTTCGCAGCCATAACTTATTTCAGAAACAACGCGTTTGCCGAGTAATGATTTATCATCATCATTTATCTCTTCAACAATCCCGACGCATTCGTGTCCTAGTACGCCTTTGTAGCCCATGTAGCCTTTTGTAATTTCGTAATCTGTGTTACAAATTCCGGCTAAAGTTACTTTTATCAATGCTTCGCCCTTTTGTGGTATTGGTTTTGCGTAATTTTTATCAAGTTTTAATTCATTATCAAATACTACAGCTTTCATTGTTTTTCCTTTCTTATTTCCTTTATCATTTTAACATAAACGAATTTAAGTTGACTTTCCTTCAAAAATCATTATTAAAGATAAAAAAGCCATACAAATGTATGATTTTTTTTTACGAAAGTAGGTAAAACTATATATATAGCCGTTACGTATAAAAAGAGGAAATGTTATGCAAATAAATGGCGGAATACGTTATTTAGACAAAGGAATAGAGGTCGCAATCCGTGCAATGCAGGTGCAGGCGGAATTAATGTCAATCCATAATGAGAATATTAACGGATTTGACAAAGTAGGATATCAGCGTCAAGAGCCGGTTGTGTCTTCTTTTTCGGAATATATTGGTGTAAACGGCATTTCAAAGACCACCGATACAAAAGTCGGCAGAATTTCAATGTCAAACAATCCGCTTGACTTTGCAATGGCGGTTGAGGGGTACTTCCAAACAGAAGGCGAAGACGGTGTAAGACTTACACGTGATGGACGATTTAAAATAGATCAGGAAGGAAATCTTTTAACTCTTGATGACAGAAGGGTTCTTTCAAACGCCGGTATGCCCATAAAGCTTCCGGTTGTTCCTGAAAAACTTGAAGATATAAAAGTTGATGAAAAAGGGCTTATTCAAGTTTTCAACAATAAAACAATGAAAATGGAAATTGCGGCTAACATAGGTGCCGTCGATGCTAACGGCATGGTTATTATGGATCCGCAAATTAAACAAGGTTACTGTGAGTATTCAAACGTTGCAATGCAAAATGAATTTATTTCTATGATGCCCGTAATCCGTAACTTTGAAGCAAACAGACAAATTTTTATGATACAAAACCAAAATTTGCAAAAGGTAATTTCGCAGCTTGGCAGCGCATCGTAATAAAATGAGGTAAAAATTATGCATAACTTGCAGGCAATTATCAGAAAAAGTACAAATAATGTTTTAAACCAATGGGATAGGCTTGGCTATATAGCTAATGACCTGGCCAACTATAACACTCATGGGTATAAATCAGTACGTTTTGAACAAATGCTTAATGAAGACGGGTATTTGACCGGTGCTGTCAGAACAGATTACCGCACTGGATCTATTCAGGTTACAAGTAATCCTTATGACGTTGCGATCACAGGCCCGGGGTTTATTCCTGTTGTATCTCCCTCGGGGGAGGTTCAATACACAAGAGACGGCTCTTTCAAACAAGGCAAAGACGGTTATCTTGTTACAAATGATGATTGGCTTGTGGGTGAAGGTATTAAACTTCCGACAAACTGCTACAAGTTTGAAATTAAGCCTAACGGTGATGTAATAGCTTTTGATGCTGTTGATAAGCCGGGTAAAAAGCTTGGTAATATACCTTTAGTCCAATTCGATAACCCGGAAGGGCTTGAGCAGGGTGGCTTAAATAAGCTTGTGCCTACAGCGGATTCAGGCGAGGCAAAACTGGTCAAAGAACACGAATATTTTGCACAAAATAATCTGGAAAATTCAAATATCAATATATACGATTCAGTTAGCGGCATGCTGCGCCTGAATGCCTCAATGCTTGCAAGCACTCGTATGATGAAGGTAATTGATGATATGTACAACAAGTCTATCAATATCAGAGAATAGGAAGGTTAAATAATGTTTACAGCGCTAGACAGTATGGGAAAAGTAGGGTTAATGCTGGATTTGATTTCGGCAAAACAAACCGCAATAGGTTCAAACCTTTCAAACATAGATACGCCGGGTTATGTAAGGCGCGATATTGATTTTAATGAATACCTCGGCTCAATGAATAGTCCGCTTGAAACTAAGTTATCTGAAAAACTTGGGGCCTCTGCGATTATTTCGCAAAGAACTTACGAAGAAATAAAACCGGACAGAGAGTTGATGGAGCTTCAAAACAATGCGCTTCTCTACACAATGGCAACAAGAAGAATGTCAAATATAATTACAGAGATGAAAACAGTTATTAATGTCGGCAAATAATAATTAAATTAACAGGAGATAATGTTATGAGTATAATGGAATCAATGAATATAGGCTCACGAGCCTTGAAAGCCCATGGCTACAGGCTTGATGTTCACTCAAAGAACATGGCAAATATTGATACGCCAAATTACGTAAGACGTATTCCTGTTTTAAATGCTACAGAAGAAATCTCTTTTCATGGGCTTATGAACGAAATGAAGGAGGATGTTTTTGGGGTTGGAACATTGCCAATGCTTCAAGGCGGAGTTGTTTTTAACGGAACAGTTGAAGATCCTACTTTGGGTGAAAAAATATACAAACCTGGCCACCCTGATGCCGATGAAAATGGCTATATCCGTGCCTCTAACGTTAATCCGATGGTGGAAATGGCCGACGCAATTCTTGCACAGCGCGCATATGAAGCAAACCTTGCTCTGATTAATATTACAAAATCCATGGCCCAAAAAGCAACTGAAATCGGTAGATAATTAAATTTTTAATGGATAATCATCGGGGATTTCCCAGTTGTTAAGCTGGATTAGCTTGGTGTAATTGTAAGGATGAGTTTTTAATCCTTCGTAAGT
>USGC01000156.1 GCA_900554095.1 uncultured bacterium | reverse complement strand
GGTTATAAAACAATCGTTCTTCAAAGCGGTGAGGATTTATTTTATACCGCTGAAATTTTGGCTGAGATAATTTCCGAAATTAAAAAACTCGGCGTTGCGATCACTTTGAGCATTGGCGAACGCTCGTTTGAGGAATATAAAATTCTGAAAGAAGCCGGCGCGGACAGGTTTTTGCTTCGTATTGAAACAACAAACAAAGAGCTTTATGCAAAATTCCATCCGGGGCAAAATGTGGAAAACCGTAAAAAATGCCTTTATGATTTGAAAAAACTCGGCTTTGAAACCGGTACCGGCTCGCTAATCGGGCTTCCGGGACAGACAGAAGAGGATTTGGCTGAGGATATTTTGTTTTATAAAGAACTTAATTCGGATATGATTGGCATTGGGCCCTTGATAACACATGAGCTGACGCCGCTTGCAGGGCAGGCTAATGGAGATTTAACTTTGGCTTTAAAAGTTATGGCGCTCACAAGGCTTTTGCTTCCTGATATAAATATTCCAGCAACAACGGCGATGGAAACGCTTCAGCCAAACGGCAGAATTCTTGCGCTGCAAGCCGGCGCAAACGTTGTTATGCCAAATGTTACGGATAATGCGCACAAAAAGAATTACGAAATTTATCCCGGTAAAGTTTCGGTTGATTACACAGAGCTTGATGAAAAATTAAAACAAATCGGGCGGAAAATCTCTACCGGCAGAGGTTTTCGCTCAGATAACGGAGGATTTTATGAAGATTGCAGATAATATTTTGGAACTTATAGGAAATACGCCGCTTGTGAAAATTAACCGCATGAACGACGGCGGCGCCATAATTGCAGCAAAACTTGAAAAACAAAATCCCGCGGGTTCTGTGAAAGACCGTCCGGCTTTGAATATGATTGAAACCGCCGAGCGCGCTGGTTTGATTAACAAAGATACGGTTATAATCGAGCCTACAAGCGGAAATACAGGGATTGGGTTAGCGCTTGTCTGTGCGATTCGTGGTTACAGAATGATTTTGACAATGCCTGAAACTATGAGTCTTGAGCGCCGTAAACTTCTTGCGGCATACGGTGCCGAACTTGTTTTGACAGAGGGAGCAAAGGGTATGCAGGGTGCGGTTGACAAGGCTAATGAACTTCATAAAGAAATTAAAAACTCCTTTATCCCGCAGCAGTTTTCAAACCCAGCAAATCCAGCGGCGCATTCCTCTACGGCTGATGAAATCTGGCAGGATACAGATGGCAAAGTTGATATTGTCGTTGCAGGCGTCGGAACTGGCGGGACAATTAGCGGGATTGCAAAAAATTTAAAAAGTAAAAATCCAAACATAAAAGCCGTTGCTGTTGAACCTTTTTCCTCACCGCTTTTAACGCAAGGGAAGGCTGGCGCTCACAAAATTCAAGGTATTGGCGCCAATTTTATTCCTGAAAATTTTGACAAATCCGTTGTGGATGAAGTAATCGCGGTGAGCGACGAGAATGCAATCGAAACAGCGCGGCAAATGCCTAAAAGAGAGGGGATTCTTGCCGGGATTTCATCAGGTGCGGCGCTTTGGGCAGCAAATGAGCTTTCTAAACGTCCCGAAAACAAAGGCAAGTTGATTGTTGTAATTCTGCCGGACAGTGGTGAAAGGTACCTGTCCAGTGAGATGTTTGAATAAGAGTAAGGCGCCAGCGCCGCGGGCGCCTTATCAATACAATTGTAACGAAATGTAAAAATGAATTTAAAATGGTCTGAAACTCGCTTATACTCTTTGATATGATATAATAGGATAGGATGCGATGCACGCGTGTAAATAATTTCCGCCAACTTTCGTTAATAAATATATAAGCATGTATGCTTAAATGTAAACACGAAAGGAGTATATTCATGGGTAACGAGATTAACGTATTGGAGTAACAAATACACTCTTCCTCAATTTACCGGCGATAGAGAGGCTGACTTGCAAACTTTTATGAAAAATAATAATATTACAGACCGTAATGTTGCTATATCGTATTTACAATCTCATGGGCCTGATGCAGGACATTCAGCAAGGCAATCTCAGCCAATACCGCCGATATTCAGTATGCAGCCACCCCGAAATGCAAACTTAGCTGCAATCATTGTCATTATTTGTAGATTTAGTAAATGTTCCTAACTTAAAAGAGGTGAAAAGACGATATCTTTTCACCTCTTTTGTGTTTAATATAATGCGAATAATTATTTTTACATCATTCCGCCCATGCCCATTCCGCCTGGCATTGCAGGAGTTTCCGGCTTTTCTTCCGGAATATCTACAACGGCTGCTTCTGTTGTAAGTAACATTGAACCTACTGATGCCGCGTTAACAAGCGCTGAACGTGTAACTTTTGCAGGGTCAACAATTCCGGCTGCAAACATGTCAACATATTTGTCGTTAAGCGCGTCATAACCGTAAGCGCCTTCGTGTGCAAGAATGTTATCAACAACAACATCAGCTTTAGCACCTGCGTTGCGTGCGATTAATCTTAACGGTACATCAAGCGCTGCTGTCAGAATTTTGAAGCCGACTTTTTCATCGTCTGATGAAAATTCGATTTGCTCAAGTTTCTTTTCAAGTTCTTGTTGAACTCTTAACAATTCAACGCCGCCGCCAGGAACAATGCCTTCTTCATTTGCCGCACGTGTTGCGTTAAGAGCGTCTTCAATTCTTAATTTTCTTTCTTTAAGCTCAACTTCAGAAGCCGCACCAACTTCGATTAATGCAACGCCGCCTGAAAGTTTTGCCATACGTTCTTGAAGTTTTTCTTTATCGTATTCGCTATCACTTGCTTCGATTTGTTTCTTGATTAAACGAATTCTGTCTTGAACAGCTTCTTTAGTTTCGTTGCCGACAACGATTGTTGTTTCGTCTTTTGTAACTGTTACGCGTTTTGCCTTACCAAGCATTTGAGTTGTAACGTTTTCAAGCTTGATGCCGAGTTCTTCTGTAAACATTTCGCCGCCTGTTAAAATAGCGATATCTTCAAGCATTGCTTTTCTTCTGTCGCCAAATCCTGGTGCTTTAACAGCAACTGCTCTCAAAACTTTTCTCATTGTGTTAACAACAAGAGTTGCAAGAGCTTCGCCTTCGATGTCTTCTGCGATTAACAATAAAGCTTTGCCGTCTCTGGCAACTTGTTCAAGGAGCGGCACCAAATCAGAAATCAGGTTGATTTTCTTGTTGCAGCAGAATACATAAGCGTCTTCAAGAACAGCTTCCATTCTTTCAGGATCAGTTACAAAGTAAGGTGAGATGTAACCTTTGTCAAACTGCATACCTTCAACAACTTTTAAGTTTGTTCCGAAAGACTTGCTTTCTTCAACAGTGATAACGCCGTCGTGGCCAACTTTTTCCATAGCTTCAGCGATAAGCTCGCCGATTTCTTTGTTGTTGCCTGCTGAAATTGCTGCTACCTGAGCGATTTCTTCTTTCGTGTTAACCGGTTTTGACATGTCTTTAATTTTTGCAACTGAAAGTTCAACTGCTTTGTCAATACCGCGTTTCATAGACATCGGATTTGCGCCTGCTGTCAAGTTTTTCAATCCTTCGCGAACGATTGCTTGAGCCAAAACTGAAGCGGTTGTTGTGCCATCGCCTGCAACGTCATTTGTTTTTGAAGAAACTTCTTTTAACAATTGAGCGCCTGCGTTTTCAAGGCCGTCTTTAAGTTCGATTTCTTTAGCGATTGTTACGCCGTCGTTTACGATTTGCGGAGCGCCGAATTTCTTTTCGATCACTACGTTACGACCTTTCGGTCCGAGGGTTACTTTTACAGCGTCAGCCAGTTCGTCTACGCCTTTTTTCAGCAGGTCGCGAGCTTCGATATTGAATTTTATTTCTTTTGCCATGATTTGTTTCTTTATAATTTGTTTCTTTAGTGAAATTCTTTTCTCACGTTTCTTTTATTCCGAACCCCAATGATTACAGGATAACAAGAATGTCGTTTTGGTTCATAACCAAATATTTTTTATCATCGATGTGAATTTCCGTACCGGAATATTTACCAAATAAAACTGTATCTCCGGTCTTTACTTCCATCGGTTCGTCGGATTTTCCTTTTCCCGTGGCAATAATGATACCTTTTTGTGGTTTTTCTTTGGCAGAATCGGGAATGATGATTCCGCTTGCAGTTTTTTCTTCTGCTTCAACAGGCTCAACAATAACTTTGTTAAGTACGGTCTTCAGTGTCATGATTTAAAAATTTTAAAGTTTATAATGATTTTGTATTTTTTCACCTTGTTGCAACGACAGTAGCGGTCGATTACGGCGTTGCAACCTTTATGAGGTTATCATTTTTTGTGCCAAAATCGGGATTTTATATCCTATAAGCCAATAATGAAAACGTAAGTGATTGAAAATTAGTTAGGAATTATACAAAATATAACATTTCCCCGGTAAAAAGGATGTGTCAGGAAAGCAAAAAAAATGTCAGTATGACTGACATACTGACATTTTTTGTATTTTGAAATCTTATTCTCGTTATTGAGCAGGCGTTTCGGGAGTTTCGGTCG
>USGC01000155.1 GCA_900554095.1 uncultured bacterium | reverse complement strand
GATGAAGGGAATTACAATGTATCACGCGTAATAGCCCGGCCTTATAAAGTTATTGACGGCAAGCCCACAAGGATTTCAAAAGACCGCCGCGACTATTCAATGGTGCCTGCAAGAACGCTTTTAAACGAAATAAAAGACAAGGGCGGACGAGTAATTGGCATAGGCAAAATTGAAGATATTTTCTCAAAATCAGGAATTACACATGCTGTCCATACAGGCTCCAACAAAGAAGGGCTTGAATTGACTTTGAAAGCAGTTAAAAATGAACTTGATTTAGAAAAAATAGCTTACGATGATTATCAAGGCGGATTTGATTTCGATTTGATATTCACAAACCTTGTTGATACTGACATGCTGTACGGACACCGCAATGACGCAAAAGGTTACGGCACTGCAATTGAAGAAATTGATAGATATCTTTCTGAAATTATTCCGGCAATGCAAGCGGATGATATCTTAATCATAACCGCAGACCACGGATGCGATCCTACCGTAGAAGGTACTGACCACACAAGAGAAAAAGTCCCTGTAATCATATACGGAAAGCTGCTTGAACCCGAAAATCTCGGTACAATCAAAGGTTTTGATTTCATTGCTGATACAATACGAGCACTTGCGAAATAGAATTTTTGATATATAATATGTATGTGAATTTTAATTCACTAAAGTCAAATTAAATAGTAAGGAGAAACGAAATGAAAGTAAAAATTAATGATGGATGCATAGCATGCGGCGCTTGCGAATCAATTTGTGATGCTGTATTCAAAGTAGAAGACGTTGCAACTGTAAACGAAGCAGCAGTTGACGCTAATGAAGATTGCGTTAAAGAAGCAGCTGATTCTTGCCCGGTTAGCGTAATCGAAGTTGAAGAATAATTAATTAATACAATTAAAGAAAGCACCTTTTGAAAAATTTTCATCAGGTGCTTTTTAAAGTTCTAATACAGAAAATCCTTTACGTTAATAGGTTTCTTCATTAAACACCCACCAATAGTGGGACTAAAGGAATATTTATTCCCCTCTTTATAAATGCTTAAATTAAATAAATCTTCTCCGGGCGTGTTCGGGCCCTTTTTCCCATTTACATCTACGGCAAAAAGCGGCATTCCAGGCATATCAAGAGGGTCATACGCAATAAAAATACTTCCATCCAGTAAAATCGCAGCATAATTTTTATTATTTATTCTGTCTTCAGAATACCCGGAACAGCCCGCAATTTCCGCATAAGCAGAGTACACAGGGACACATCCGTCAGCTAAAGCATTACTATTACAGGTTTTGATTACTTTCATATTTTCAAGAAGCTTCTGATAAAACTCTACACAACCAGACTGCTCATAAAAATCCCAATCATCAGCACCGGGAATTATATTATAAAAACACCTTGGCATTCCGCCCATATCAAAGACAGTCTTTTGCAAAGCTGTTGTGTATATTGAATAAACCTTTTTGAATTGGTTTTTCAAAACTATCTTTTCTACTTTAGTCATGACAGCCGGCAGAGTTAATGCGGCAACAACACCGATTACGGCTAAAGTTATCAGAACTTCTGCTAATGTAAACCCTTTAAGCGATAAATTCCGTCGAGCCCCCCCCCAGAGATTGTTGATTTTTCATGCTTTTACCTCCTTTTAAACTTTTTAACTATTTTCATTATACCATATTCTTTTTAGAATTTCAACACTATAAAAAAAGACAGCCATTGCTGGCTGCCTTTTTGAATTTTTATTGTTAAATTATGCTTTTACTAAATTTGCTTCTTTAACAACTGCTTCCAAAGCTTCAAGAGCATCTGCCGGAAGTTTGTCTAAGCCGGCTTTTTCAGTTTCTCTTGATTTTACGAAAGCTATTCTATCATTCATACGAGCGATAAATTGTTCGGCGTATTCTTTGTTAGCAAATGATGCGTCAAAGCCTTCAACATCCATAATTTCGATATCAGAGAAGTTTTCCCATTTATGGAATTTAGCGCTGCCTTCAACGATAGCTTCAATAATACCGAGAGTATGTTTTGGCTGAACTTTTGTTCCCATGAATTCGCCTGTGTTCAAGATGTAGCAATCAACGCCGTCTTCGATTAATTGTTTAAATCTTGTGTAATCCATTTCAAGCGGATATACTCTGAACGGGTTAGCGTAAGGTTCAACAACTAATGCGTTAGGATCAACACCTGCCGCAAGTCTTTCTGCTGATGAACGTTTTGTAGCCAAAGTTGCGCCCATAGCTGAACCTAATGATGCACCTGATAATTTAAGTACAGGCGGAATTGTAGGATCCTTCATCAACCAGAAAATAGCATTGATAGGTTCGTTAATTCTGTCAACTCTGTTTGGAGACCAGAGTTTAGACTTAACTGCACGTCCGTTACCGTTTCTTATATCTTCTGTAATTGAAACTAATTTACCGTCAGCGGTTGCAATAACACCGGCGTTTTGTTGAGTTAAGATATATTTGTTGTCATCGCATCCGATAGGATAATCTGCTGTTTTATCGAAGTATGCAGGTTCAAGAGCAATTGTGTATTTGTCGTGAACGTTGATAATGAATGCATCATCGTGTAAAACAGTGATGTTGTATTTGTTATTGTGTTTTGCGTGAGTAATTGTAGATTTACCGGAGCCTGAAAGACCAAATACTGCAACTTGGAAAGATTTTCCGCCATCAAGGTTGTAACGTTTCATACCGCCGTGGCAAGAAGCGTAACCGTTACGAGCAGCAGCACCCCAAGCAAGAGTTAATGTGCCTTTTTTGTGTTCGCCAAAGTATCTCATACCCAAAATTGCCGCACAGTTGTGTTCTGGATCAAAGAATGTCAAACCATACGGAAAATCAGGGTGTGTCCAATCAGGATCGGAGAATACATAGATATCACCTTCCGGCAATTCTCTTGATTCAGCGTACATATTTGCATATGCTTCATTGATGTATTGGAAGTTCAACATCCAAGAATACATAATGTTTTCAAAACCTTCAGGAATCATAAGGTGAGCTTTAATCATAAAGTCTTCTTCCAAACCTACAACAACTTCGGTTTTGTACATTAATCTGTCGCGTGTTCCGTAAATTGCTTCACGAATTATCGGCAATAAATATTTCAAATCGCAGTTAGGTTCGCCGACAATTTTTCTGGCAGCAGCGCAGCGGCCAACTACTGTACCGTCGTTGAATAACAATTGATTAGCGCCTTGCGGAAGACCGATTTTTTCCGGTTTGTAAATAGGCATGCCTGTTAATTCAATTGTGCCGGGGCTGTTTTTTGCCAATTTGTAAGCTTCTGAAACTGATTTTACTTCTTCAACATTGTTGCCGAAGAAAGGTGCTGTAATAGTCGCACGAGCAGCCGAATAAAGCTTTTTAAGTTCGTCTGAATTTGTAAAAAATTCTTTTGTTGCCATGACTTTTCTCCTTCTTTAGAACATTTAAATAATGTTCACTATACTTTATCTTCTACTTTTTATCGTAGCATAAAAAGAAAAAAACACAATTATACCCGCTATAAGTTTAGCACGTGCAAATCTTCTTCTAATTTTATCTCGAATTCCGTATTTTCAGGGACATACAGCTCTTGTCCGGTAACGAGCAGGGCTGCTATTGGGCAAATAAGCAGATCTGCTGTTTGCAAAAGCGCTCCAGCTAAATAATATACCGGTTTTACTACCGCATTTAGCCCCGTAACACAATCGTTAACTTCGCAAGGATCTTTGTAAACCTGGTTAATTGTGATTGTACCGTTGTCAGCACGATCTTTTAAATTCGGAACATAAGTTGACGCTGCACCAATTGCCCCAAACATAACCGGTTTTTTATTCATTTTTGAAATAAAAGCAGAAACCGGATAGGTTACATTTTCGATTTTAACTTTTTGTATTTGTATCTTTATTTTGCCGCTTGAACCTGCTTTTCCGGGAGGGCGGTTGTCAACTATTTCGCCAGAGAATACAAGTTTTGAAGGTTCTTTATCAATGAAAACATGCTCCGGCCCTAAGGTTTCAAAAGAAACAATTGTACCTGTTTGGGTTTTTACAGACATCGGCTGAAGCGATTTAACACTGAATTTTCTCCCTTTTTCAAGTCTGATAGCCGTAAGTTCTTTTCCTGCAAGGCATTTGTATGCCATTTTAAACTCTTCAATTGTATTTGCTCTTTGTGTTAATGTTTCGTTAATCATGCAAGCATTAGCAAGTGCGCGTTCTTCATATGATATTTCATATGAAAAACAAGGGGTAAATGTATAGAGTATAATTGTGAAGAGCACAAAGTTTATAAATAAACTTTTCATTTATTTTCCTTCATTACTTCATTGGGGTAATTTAAATTAATGTATTGGGGTATTTCAAGTATTATCTAATAGATATAATATCCATAGCATTTGTATATACTAAATTTATCCAAAACTTATCTTTTTACAATCCCCTTAGTGGAGGATTTAGTTTTTTATGTTTGTGCTCCACTCACTTATAGCTGCATATCAGCCAGTTAGGCTATGCCGTTATGAAATGTTTTATTTTAAATTAATAGTACAAAAAATTAATTTTATGTGGTAAAATATTATTGACAATATAAAAAGAAGGGAAATTATTTAAATGAGCAAAAAAAGTTTTTTAATTATAACGCTGACTCTAGCCGGTTTTGTAGGATTAAACAGTATTTCCGCAAT
>USGC01000154.1 GCA_900554095.1 uncultured bacterium | reverse complement strand
GGGGGGGCTCGACGGAATTTTTCGCTTAAAGGATTTACTTTAGCAGAAGTTTTGATAACACTGGGTATAATTGGTGTTGTAGCTGCAATGACACTGCCGACACTTATTCAGAAACATCAAAAAAAAGTCTCTGCCGTGCGGTTAGCACAAACATACTCCCAACTATCACAAGCTGTATTGTTAGCCCAAAAAGATCATGGCGAATTTGCCGATTGGGATTATGGTTCCAGTACTGATATAACAAATGATGGTGGATATGAAGCCATTGCAACAAATTTTTGTAAAAGATATATTGTTCCATATTTAAAAATAAGTAAAGATAGAGGGTGGCAAACATCATTTAAAAATGCAGGCTATGCAAATGATATATATACATTGTCCGGATTTAGAGCAATGATGAGCCAAAAGCGATATTATATAGAGCTGGCCAATGGCGTAACGTTATTTATACGGCAAGATAATAACGGTGCCAATACTATTCGAGCTATGTTAATTTATGCAGATATAAATGGGAAAACGAAACCAAATCGTCTTGGGCATGATATATTTTTAATGTTTCTTACTCCAAATGCAGGGGTGTCATTGATGCCGAATGGACGCATAACAACGCGAGAAAATTTAATAAATTCAGATTGTAATAAAAATGGCGACGGGTTGTACTGCGGTGCGGTTATAATGCTGGATGGATGGGAAATCAAAGACGACTATCCATGGTAAATTAAAGTACTTTGCCGTGTAAATCTGTTCCGCCCGTTTTTATAAGTCCGTATTTATCTGCGATTTTTTCAACCGTTTGCGCCTTGTGGAATTTTATAATTCCACGGTGCCTTGCATAAGGGTAATAAACTTCTAATCCGTCAAGCCCATATGATACAAGCTTTTCAACGAGCTTGTCCAGCGATAAACACCAGCAGCAGGCAGGATGAGCCAAAACAGCAATGCCTCCGGCGTTATGTATTGCTGTTATTAAGTCTTTGATGTTTCTGCGCGAAAATATTCTGATAATATCTAATTCCGTTTCACGCTTGGATTTTGCAAAAAACTTTGCCAATTCAACATTCGACAGATCAACTCCGTATGCAAGCAGATGCATAAATACATATCCGCACCAAACATCAAATTCAACCGAAGGAATTACAATATCTTCTGTTGTCAAGTCAAAGTCCTGATATGCCTTCATCGTATTATGATCGGAAATTGCAATATATGAATAGTTTTTTGCTTTTGCCTGGTGCACAATATCAACCGGGTCTGCCTCACCGTCAGAGTAAGCTGTATGTATATGAAGATTTACGCGTTTTTCTCTGTAATCCTCTTTTGTAAAATTTCTGATTAAGTCCTTGTAATTTTTCATTGTTTTTTTAAATATATTTGTAATAAAATTAGTATACACATATAAATTCATTAAAGCAAGAGAAAGTGCGTTATGGCAAAACTTAAAATATCAGATAAATTGATAAACATATTAATTGATGGGCTTTTAATCTATTTCGGAAATTTTAAAAAATTCTTTATATATATGGCGTTTCCTGTGCTGGGGCAGCTTTTGGGAATTTTGTGGATTTTCGGGTTTAATTATCTTTATACATCAAACCTGCCCTCGCTAATTGCAAAATATCCTGTATTTAATAACTTTTCAACTATAATTTTAGTTACTTTAATTATCGCATTGCCGGGGATGTTTTTGTTTATGAAAGCATTTTGGGATTTTTTGGTAGCTTATGGGGCGCTTAACTCAATGACAGAGGCAGCGATTACAACCGGCAAAATCTACGATTTTCCTGCCTATAACGCAGTTGTTACAAGAAGAACTTTCAAATATATCGCACTGTGGCTTTTGTTTTCGATATTTACTTTGATTGCAATAAGTCCATTGTTTTGGATTATCGGTATAATCTTTTTTATATATTTTGTTTTGATATTTCAGGTTTTTACTTTTGAAGAAGACAAAAGTGTTACAGATTGTTTCAAGCGAAGCCTGTTTTTGGTAAAAGGAGACTTTGCAAGAACCTTTGCTATTTTAACATTTCTTGCAGTTTTGACTTATTGGCTGATTGGTTGGGGGCTAAATCTTTTGTTGAATGTTACAGGCTTAACAGATCAGCTTTCGTTAATGCTTGAAGGCTGGGCAAAAAGTTTTCCGCTTGATAATGTAAATTCAATGCTTGCAACGTTTAATGCACCTCAAATTACGCCGCTTGATATTGCGAAAGGCGTAATTGAACAGATTGTCTTTTTTGTATGTGTTGGATTTACGCTGCCTTTGCGCAGTATAACCTGGACCTTATGGTACAAAAATTTATCTTCAATAAAAGATAAACAAGTTAAAAACTCTTCTAAAATGTATTCAGCCTCAAAGAAAAAGCTTGATCCTGAAATTCTTCGCCGTGCAAAAGAAAAAGATGACCAAAATTAATACAGATAAAGGTATAAATTTATGTTTATTTGTAAAAACTGCAAATCAAAAGATAAATTTGAACTAATGTTTTCACCGGATTATAAGGGTGCAAGGCGGTTTGAGCAAAAATACAATAAAAATAATGAAATTGAAATAACTGTAGACGGCTATACATTTATACCTGATTTAAGATTTATGAATGAACATGCTGTATGCAGATATTGCGGACAAATTTACATGTGGGAATACGATTATAAAGGATAAATTATGAGAGAAAACAGGAAGAACAATGAACTTAGACCGATAAAATTTACTAAAAATTTTACAAAACATGCGCTTGGGTCAGTTTTGGTTGAATTTGGCGACACAAAAGTAATAACAACAGCCTCTGTAGAAGCCGGCAAGCCCCGCTGGATGGAAAAAGACGACCCTCGGGGATGGGTAACTGCTGAATATTCACTGCTGCCTTCTTCAACTTCAACACGATGCCAAAGAGAACGCACAAAAATTTCCGGCAGAACCCAGGAAATCCAAAGGCTTATAGGCAGAAGCCTAAGAGCATGTGTTTCTTTAGAAAAGATGCCGGACTTAACTATAACAATTGACGCAGACGTAATTCAAGCTGACGGCGGTACTAGAACTGCAAGTATTTGCGGCGGGTATTTGGCCTTGAAGGATGCGGTTGATAAACTTATCGAAGAAGGTACGCTCCAGGTTTCACCTATAATTGAGCCTGTTGCAGCTATTTCAGCCGGTATAATTGATGGAGAAGTAAGGCTTGATTTGAATTACGAAGAGGATTCTCACGCGCAAGTGGATTCAAATGTTGTATTAACCAAAAGCGGAAAGATTATCGAATTTCAGACAACTGCCGAAGGCGACCCTTATGAACCGCATCAAATGATAGAAATTTTTAACATTGCAAAAAAAGGTATTAATTCTATCATTGAAAAATACGAAAAACTTTAGTATACTATTTCTACAATCGAAAGGAGAGTTGTATGAAAAAATTATTAGCATTATCATTAGTATTGTCTTTATTTGGAGTAACAGCGGCTTTTGCAGATGAACCGACAACTTACACAGAATATCTTTTGCAAAAACATAGCCAAAAGCTTGTCGATAAAGAAAAAGAACTTCAACAACAGCAAAAAGCTCGCGAAGAAGCAAGACAAAAACAACAAGAAGCCTTCCAACAAAAAATAGAAGCACAGAAAAAAGCACGTGAGCAGGCTCAGCAGCAACAAAAAGAAGAATTTCAAAAGAAAATTGATGAGAAACTAAATCCTTTAAAAGAAAAACAAGAAGCTTATGAAAAGCAGCAAAAGGCAAGACAAGAAGCAGCTGCTGCTCAAAAACAAAAATATGAAAAGAAAAAACAGCTTTTCAAAGAATTAATATCTGAATAGTAAAGGAGTAGATATGAAAAAACTATTAACTGCTGTAATGGCAATGTTTGTACTAACAGCATTTTCACCGCTTGCAATGGCCTCTGATACACCGATTTCAGACTGGCTGAATAATAAAACAAGCGGAATTGCTAAAAAAGAACAACAAACGACTTCTAAAATAGCTGCTAAGAAAAAAGCAGAACAAGAAAAAGCCGCTAAAAAGAAAGCAAAATTAGCAGAAAAACAAAAGAAAGCTCAAGCAAAACAAGCTCAAAAGAAAAAAGAAGCGGCTGCAAGAAAAGCCAAAGCGCAGAAGAAAAAACAACAGTTAAAGTCAATTTTTTCTAATAATTAATAAAATAAAGCCTGTAAGATTTTATCATTTTCCACAATCGGAATTTGATAAAATCAAAGGGCGCATTAGCTTTTTACTTAAAAAAGTCTTCATATGAAAATCTATCTGCCAGCTTTGGTAGGCAGCTTACAATATCAGAAGTGCGCAATGTCAGCATACCCTTGTTTGTTATAGTAATATCGACCGCAAATAAATCTTGTCCCGGTGTATTAGGGCCTTTTTTGCCATTTATATCAAATGCGACAATAGGCGTTTTGCCATTATTATATGGCATTAATATTGTGCCATCAGTAAGAACATATGCTGTGTTTATATTATTTATATAATTCTCCGTAAATCCTCGGCAGTCATTAATGCTAGCATAAGCTGAATATTTAGGCATACACCCTTCTGCTAAAGCATTACCTTTGCATATTTTAATAACTTTAAGCGCATTTGCAAATTTATCAAAAAATTCAGGACATTGAGCGGTTTTATTAGGAGAGTCAGATGAGATATTGTAATAGCAATCGGGCAGGCCTCCAAAATCAATAG
>USGC01000153.1 GCA_900554095.1 uncultured bacterium | reverse complement strand
ATTAAATTCTTTGACGATAGGTGCCCGCGCGGCGGTAATTGTGCCTCAATCGGCAATGACCGGAAAATCAAACGCCGAAAAAACCTTCAAACAGAATATTTTAAAACATCATACTCTTGAAGGAGTAATTACCTGTAATACTTCTACATTCTATGGTGTTGGAACAAATCCGGTAATTGCAGTATTTACAGCGCATGAACCCCATCCCGCTGAAAAATTGTGCAAATTTATTGATTTTAGAGACGATGGGTATGAAGTTCGTGCCCACGTTGGCCTTGTGGAATGCGATTCTGCAAAGGATAAAAAGCAACATCTTTTAGATGTATGGAGAAGTCATGCGGAAGCTACTTCAAAATTCTGCGTAGAGTCTACTGTTACTTTTGAAGATGAATGGTTGCATTCGTTCTTTTACTTTAACGACGAAATTCCTACAGATGCTGATTTTGAAAAAGCTATAGGCGATTACTTAACTTTTGAATTTTCCATGATCATGCAGAATAGAGAATATTTATTTAATGGAAAAAAGAAAAATGATAAATAAAGCTAAAATATGGAAACCCATACAAATTGCCTCACTTTTTAATGCTTTTATAAACGGAAAAGCCAAAGGCAGAAATCATCTTACTGAAATTGAAGAAGGTGGCATCGCCTATATAGGTGCAACTAACCGGAATGACGGCGTAATGTGCTTTGTTGCTGAGAACTCAAGCACAAGCAAACTCCTTCAAGAAGGAAATTGTATTGGTTTTATTCGTAATGGTGATGGTGCCGCAGGATTTGCAATTTATAGAGATAGTGCATTTATCTCCACATCGGATGTGATTTATGGTTATGGGGATTGGATAAACGAAGAAACTGGGTTGTTTTTTGTCGCCAGTCAAGATAAAGTTAAACCGAAATATAGTCATGGACATAAAAGAAGTCCGGAACGCCTTGCTCGAGATTATATAATGTTACCCGTTGATGACTCTGGCAATCCTGATTATCAATATATGGCAGAATATGTTAACACTCTGCAAAATAAATTGCTGGAAAGATATAAATCTTATCTTACAGAACAACTAATTGAGTTAGGAAAGCCTGTAGAGCTTATGCCATTGCTTAAGAAAAAATGGGCTAATTTCTCTGCTTTCAACGAGAAAGGTCTGTTTAATATCAACGCTACAAATAGCAGTATAGATGGAATAAAAATTGTAGATGATGGTGTATATGAAATTCCGTACGTGACAAGGTCCGCGTTAAATAATGGCATTTCCAAATATGTTAGCCCTAAAAATATGCTAAATGGTTATGATAAAGGCGACAGTATAACAGTAGGCTTGGATACCCAAACGGCATTTTGGCAACCACATGACTTTGTAACAGGACAAAATATACAAGTGATTACCGGAAAACAACTGAATAAGTATGTTGCCTTATTCCTTCTACCCCTTTTAAAAAAGCAGATGGAAGCAAAATTTAATTGGGGAGGTAACGGAGCAACTTTAACCAGAATGAAAAGACTCGAAATAATGCTCCCGATAGATGAATCTGGCGATCCCGATTATGAGTATATGGAACAATACGCAAAAAATATGATGAGTCAAAAATATCAACAATATTTAAATTTTATAGATTCGAAGCAAGGGTGAAACATGAAAAAAAGGCTTCTATCGTCAAACTATTATAGCAAAAGCATGGAAAACGGGGTTGAGCATATATATGTTCAATCCTTCCCCACGTTATATAAATATCAATCTTCAACCGAATATAGTTTACATAACTTCGAAGCCGATGAAATTTGGGGTACTGTTCCCTCTTCTTTTAATGATCCCTACGATTGTGCCGTATGTTTTACTCCTTCTAAACTGATTACCTCTGCAATGAGCCATCTCACGGAACAGCGGTTAAAAAATTATGCAATTCTTTTAGGTAAATCAAGTAAAAAAGAAATTGCAAAACAGATAGTTCAAAGTATTTTTGAAAACAACACACTTAAAAAGCAATATGCTGTTGCTTGCTTTTCAATTTATAACGACAGCGAAATCATGTGGGGGCATTATGCTGATTCAGCAAAAGGCTTTTGTCTTGCATACGACGGAAAAAATCTGATGGAAACGGCTTATACTGCATCCCGCGTCACATTTAATTTATTTAAAGAATTTAACGCATTTGGCATTGATTTTTCTGATATTTCAGATGACAATTTAATTTCTATTGTGCCTGTTATTTACAGAGATGGAAAAATTAACATAACAGATTATTTGCTCGATAATATTCCGGACATGTTCAATTGCTATGACAACCTATGCAAAGGAATGACGTTAAAAGAAGCGTATGAAGATTTGTTTTTGAGAATAAAACAAAAATATTACAGTGAATTAGAAAAAAATAATTATACGTTTTATTCCATGATGTGTCGTAAAAGCAAAGTTTGGAATTATGAACAGGAATGGAGAATTTGGACTTATAATTCGAATGTTATTACGGGGAACTTTGAAAACCCGTATATGAAAATCGGGAATCTTAAAGCTAAAGCGGTATATTTAGGAGAAAGAATGCCTGAATATATGCGTCGCGTAATTTTGGAGATAGCAAAGATGAAGCAAATACCTGTATACCAGATGAAATCTGTAATGTATAAGCATTGCTATAAATTAAAACCGATATTGATACAATCAAACTGACTAAGAAGCAGATTGCCTACATGGTGCCTCTGTAAGACGATTGCTTGGCAATATTCAAATTCGGAAGACTAATATTTTTAATCAAATTTAATAAAATGTGCATAAAAACAGCTCCCTACTTGGCTACCACTTACAAGGGGCTGTTTTTGTTTGCCTTGATTTATAAAAAGCAGATGAAATCTTCAATATAGGGGCTCCGATTTTGCCATTCTCGTGGCTTTTATATGAGGATGCTTACGCCCCACAGGAAAAAATATTTGTGAAATTATCTGAGCGATACCCCCAAAAAAGCTACTTTTCGTGGCTATTAAGTGAAGGGCCTTTTTCGTGTTGTCAGATTATTTTTTGAGAAAACGTCAAAGTTTTTACCTCTAATTGTCGGGTAATTATGAGAGGACCTTTTTACAAAGGCACACAATCACTTTTTTGACCGCAAAAATATCTTCGCAAACGTCTATATTTTGTAATCTCGTGTCCTTGTTTATATGTAGGGGTTTTAAGAAAAAAAGTATAAAACTTTTAGCAAAACCACGTACTGACACCAAAAAAGTGTCCTTTATATAGTGAGGGGACTTTTATACGATGCTATAACACTCCCCACACTTAGCGCAGAAATTTTTGATATACCCGTTGAAAAATGCCCCTTGCCGTGGCTACTAAGTGAGTTGGGCTACTAATCAATCGGGATGAAATTTGAATGAATATTTCTTGCAGACCGTCACATTTGCTAATCTCGTGTCCTTGTTAATATAGAGGAGCTTGTATAAAGATGAAAACCTAATGAAATTTTTACTCAGACCGTAAACTTTTCAAATTTCGTGTCCTTGGATAAGTGAGAGCAACTATTAAGCAGCAGCAAATAATCCCTGTCCTTCGGCGTGGGGTAAAGATCAGAAATCACAAGGAGGTGATGATATATATGAGGGTTTAACTACGATTGGGGCCATAATATGCCCCAATCAATCAACAATAAAATAAATTCAGGAGGAAAATGAAATGGATAAATTCTACTTTTATTCGAGCTATGCAAGACCGATTTGCAAGCTCAACCACAATGAAGCCGGGCAAGTTATAAAAGCTATGTGCGCCTTTGTTTTCCACGATAAGGAGCCGAGCGAAAAGGCATTGCCCAAGGCAAAAGCACTCTTCTATCTGCTGTATGAACAACTTTCAGAGGCAAAAAAGAAGCAGACTAAATCTGCCAAACGTGGCATTGAGTACTTCACCTTTACAATGGCTCTTGCCAGGTTCTTCGAGGTTCTCGATGACGAGACCGCAGGTATTTTAATCAAGCAATGTTCAAGCTATATTTTTTCCACTCCACCTATAAGCGAGAGCGAAAGCGAGCAGGTTATTGAGTACTTCGAGCTTATCAAGCCCACTCTTGACAAGACAATCAAACAGCGGGAGAACGCCAGAAAACACACAGAGACAAAGAAAAAACCGCAGATAACACTGGATAAAATACGGGAAGATTTCAAAGATATCCGCGGACATTTAAGTCCGGACAACGACATTATGAAAGGCGTTGACCTCAACAAATTATACGCCTTTATCAAGGCTCATGAGGAGATACGCACACAGTCAATGTATTCAATTGTTGACTTATATCGACAGGAAAACGGTGTTTAATTACAAGCCATCTACAAGGTTTATTCCAGCCATCTCCTTGCAAGGGCGAACGCAACTTATGAAATAAGTGTAGTGAGCTACACTTTTCAATAAAAAGTGGAGCGAGCTATTCCAAAACAACTTTACGGCGCAAGCAAAACCACGCTTTTGCGTTAGCGCACCCCTGTTTGCGCGCAAGCGCTCTTGCAGGAAAGGTGAAGTTGCGGCATTTATAAATATGTGTGCCAAAACAGATGCCGCAACGAGGAAAACCTCCGCTATCCCGAACGCAGTGAGGGTAGTGGGGTTGTCCTCAAAATCGCAGCAAACCGCAGCCGTCAGCTCGGCGAGGTTTGCGCGAGCATAAAAAGGAAATTTTTTATGGGATTATTCGGTAAGATCATCAGTGCACTCAAAAAGACGAAGGACAACCTCTCGGGCAAGCCCAGTGCGGAGTGACGGGCAATACGCCTTCGT
>USGC01000152.1 GCA_900554095.1 uncultured bacterium | reverse complement strand
ACAATCGGGCACGAAAACACCCACTCGCTTGGTCCTAACAAAGGCACTGAAGCTCTTGGTAAATACAAAAGTATTATAGAAGAAAATAAAGCAGATATGGGGGCATTGGCTTTTCTTGATGTTCTCGAGGAAAACAGAATGTACACACATGAACAAGTTGAACAAATAATCGTGTCTTTTGCGGCCGATAATTTCTTAAAGTCAAAACCAACGCTTTCACAAGCGCACCGGGTTCGCTCTGTTATGCAAAACAAATTTTTCCTGGAAAAAGGCGCTGTCGAGCTTACTCAAGACGGCAAAATCCACGTCAATATTGACAAGATGATACCTACAGCAAAAGAAATGCTCGCACAAATTATTAGAATCCAAATTGACGCAGACTTTTCTAAAGGCGAGAAGTATGTTTTAGAAAACTTTGTTTGGACTAACGAAATGGAAATTATTTCGCAAAAGCTTAAAGATATTGACAAAAACTTAAACGGCCGTACAGAATCGGAATTGGCTGAACATTTATTAAATACTTAAAAAGCGGGATTAAAACCCGCTTTTTTATCCGATAATTACTTTTGGAGTTTTGGCTACCAATTCTGTAATAGCATTATTTTCAGCTTTATCGGTTATCAACTTTTGCTCTTTTATCACATCTAATTCTGTTTTATTCAAAAAGTTACTAATAAGATTTGTAAAACTATCTTCGTTAACAATTTCTGCTTTTTTCTTTAAAATTGCTTTATCTCCGAAAATATTACAATCTAAAATAGAAAGCGTATGTTTACCGTTTTTAAATTCATAATCGTAAGCTGTTGACTTATTGCCATACATCATAATTTCAGCAAGTTTGCCTTTAAACTTAGAATATAATGATGTACCTTGCAGATTGTTGCAGCCTTCTTTAATAAATTTTTCAGTTGCAAAAGCCTGAAAAGACGGCTGGCTGCATTTCTTTTGTAAATTTCTTGTTTGCACATTGTTTTGGGGTAAATTCAAATTTACTTGCATATTTTATCTTATCTCCACTATTCTACTAATCATCTTAAATCCCAACAAAATTTTTTTTGCGCATTAAATTATTTTTTTTCTGATTGAAAAGCCCAAGCCGAATGATTATGAATACTTTCAAAGGCTTCACATTCAACTTCAAATTCTTTAACAATTTTATCATTGCGAAGTTTTACGACAACATCGCGAAGTACATCTTCGACAAATTTCGGATTTGAATAGGCTTTTTCAGTTACAAATTTCTCATCTTCACGCTTCAGAAGAGGATAAACAGGGCAAGAAGCACAACTTTCAATCATTTCAACCAGGTCTTCCAGCCAAATATGCTCTGTCTCATCATAAGAAACCCGAACTCGAATAAAAGCTCTTTGATTATGAGCGCCATTATCGGAAATTTCTTTTGAACAAGGACAAAGCGTTGTAACAGGAACCTCTACGCCAAGAATAAATTTGTAAATACCGTCTTCAATAATTCCTTTAAAAATGCATTCATAGCTCATTGTAGAGGAAAGATTTGTTACAGGAGATTTTTTTTCAATAAAATATTTGAATTTAAATTCTAACTCTGCATCTTGTGCCTGAAGTCTTTTCCGAATTTCTTCAATACACCCTTTTATATCAACCCCAAGAAGATTTTTATTCTGCCATTCTGACAAGACTTCGACAAATCTGGACATATGAGTGCCTTTGTATGCGTGCGGCAAAGACACGTTAACTTTTGCAGCAGCACTAACCACTTGGTTAGAATTATTCTTACGCTGAATAATTAAAGGCAGTTCAAGGTGCTTTATGCCTACCTTTTGAATATCTACATTCCTGTCATCTTTAAGGTTTTGGATGTCTTTCATTTTTTATCTTTCTAATGTTAATTTTTATTAACTAATTTTATAAAAAATAGCAATTTTTTGGGAATAATATACTTATTATAAATATATAAAGCTCTCTCTTCTTATTTAAACGGATAGGCCTTGAAAAATCAAGGTCTTTTTTTTTTGCCAAGAATTTGCGGGCGAAAAACGCCCGCATAAAATTATTTTTCCGCTTTAGGAGCGCTGTCAAGAATTTTTCTTATTCTTAAGTATCTGTCAAGTTCTACTTTGAACATTGGCATATTCTGATAAAGCGCATTGTTTAGCAAAACTCTGTTATCATACTTTGGATCAATTATATATACGGTTGGAAATCCGGTTAATGCAACGTCTTTTACAAGCTGCTGGTTTTCTTGCGCTTCTGCATCTATCATAACAAAATTGTATTTGAAAGCGTACATTTTACTCAAATCTGCGAACTTAGGCATGAATTTTAAACAGTATCCGCACCAGTCAACGTATAATACAGCAACCATAGGCTTATCAGACTTCAAAGCTTTTTCATAAGTTGTTCCGACTTTGTAATCTGAAGGTTTTTCTTTCTTAGCCATAGCCCCGCTTCCGACCGCATAGCTTACAGCAGCAGTAACAAATACAACAACAATAATTGCCAACGTAATTATAATGTTCTTTTTCATAATATCCTCCCTTTGTTTTATATAATACTATAAACAAAAAATTTTTCAATTTTACAAATCTTAACAAAAGACTTGCAAAAGTATATATTATAGTATATACTAAGTATATATTATCGTGGTGTAAATAGCAGGAGTTTAAAAAGTATGAGCAAAAATTCATTAATCAGAATGAAAAGAGGTACAAAATCATCTAACCCCGCAAGAAATGAAGTTTTAATGTACGGCAATGATGAGCTTAATGACTACATCAAAGAAATTTCTAATTACCCTGTGCTTTCCTTAAAAGAAGAACAAGCCCTCGCTAAAGCAGCCAAAGAAGGCAGCAGCAACGCAAAGAAAAAACTAATTCAATCAAATTTGCGCCTGGTTATCACGGTCGCGAAAAAAGTTATTCATTCTTCGGGCATCCCTATGATTGATTTAATCCAAGAAGGCAATCTTGGGCTTATGATTGCCGCTGAAAAGTTTAACTACAAATTGGGCTACAAATTTTCAACCTATGCGAGCTGGTGGATTAAACAGTCAATGTTCAAAGCGATTTCCGAGCAATCTCACTGTATGAAAATTCCCGTTTACATTCAAGAGACCCTCTCTAAATTTTCCAAAGTTAAAAGTCAAATGGAAAAACAGTACAATTGTACAGTTAAAAATACAGAGGTTGCTAAAAAAATGAATATTGAACCTGATAAAATTGAAACCTTTTTATCAGCTTATACAAAAACAATTTCTATTGAAAGCGGCCTTGAAAGAGCTGACGGCAAAGAACTTAATGTTGCGGATATTCTTGAAGACACCCGAACTTCCGTTGTTGAAAACGCTGAGTATGAAAGCCTCAAAAATGACATTGCAATGGTAATTTCAACGTTGAAAGAACGCGAGCAGGATGTTGTTAAAATGCGTTACGGTCTCGGAAATGCTGCAAGGCTAACGTTGGAAGAAATCGGAAGCATTTACGGGGTTACAAAAGAATGTATCCGCCAAACTGAGTTAAGAGCTTTACAAAAAATGAGGGTTTCACCTTTATCTAAAGAAGTTTTGTCTGACTATATAGGTTAAAAGTTTCTCGTGTGTTTTTATATGTCTCGTTTAAGGCGCCGCCTGCTGCGGCGCCTTTTTATACTTCAAAAAGAGGTTTACTTTTCAATGAAAAACATTATCATTAAATATATGAAAAAATTTTTGTTAATACTTATCGCAATAGTTTTTGGCACGAATTTATCAATTGCAAGCGACGACTTGTGGGATAATTTTGGCGATCAGAACGTTTACGGGCAAAAACCGGTAAGCGACAAAGAATTTAACACTATACTTGAAAAACTTAAGGGCAAAAAGAAAGAAAAAGTTAAAGACAAAGATTTGAAAAACGGTGAAAGTTTTCAGCAGTCTAATGAAACCCAATTTATCAACAAAGTACCCGAAGAACTGCCTATACTTTTGGTTCCTTTAAACTTAGCCCTAACAGATGACGCAGTACTACCAGTCGGACATTATCAGATTATCGGCAGAAAAGAAAACGGTAAAATTTATTTGAAATTCTATCAATCAAAAGATTTGCTGGCAAGTGTTGAAGCGATAGAGACAAACGATGACTTTGATGAACCCACGATAAATTTTGTTAAATTAAAAGAGTACAATCCGCAGCAAGTAATTATTATTTACGGCTCTGTAGATTTCAATGCCTATGCAATTGTCAATATTGCACATCATGATTAAATCTTTTCATGCTAAAATTTAAATATAGAAAAACAGAAGGAGTTTGAAGTTGAAAAGAGCAATTATTATTGTCATAGATTCAATGGGCATTGGCGCAATGGACGATTGTGCAGAGTTTAACGATACAGAGAAATGTAATACTTTAAAAAATGTTTGTGAGTTTAACAATGGGCTTCATTTGCCGAATTTGGAAAAGCTCGGACTTGGAAATATTCAAGATTTCAAAGGCGTAAAACCCACTAAAAATCCCCTTGCAAAATACGGTACACTAATAGAAAAATCAAAAGGCAAAGACACGACAACCGGGCACTGGGAAATTGCCGGCCTCGTTAGCGAAAAACCTTTTGCTACATTTCCGCAAGGTTTTCCGGATGAATTGATTGCAAAATTTGTACAAGAAACAAACTGCGGCGCAATATTGGCCAATATTCCGGCAAGCGGGACTGCAATTATTGAAAAACTTAACGATGAACATCAAAAAACAAAATTCCCTATTATATACACAAGTGCAGACAGCGTTTTTCAAATCGCAGTCGATACAGATTTAATACCACTAGAAACACTTTATGACTGGTGCGAAAAGGCTAGAAGAATTCT
>USGC01000151.1 GCA_900554095.1 uncultured bacterium | reverse complement strand
ATATTCATTTTTTGGCGTTGAGACTAAGACCTTTCCGGAGACCGGGGTTATTGAGGTTGGAGCGGCACAACGCATTATTATCCAAAACACCGGCAGCGATAAAATCTATGTCGGCGGTACCGGAACGGATGGGCTGCAGGTTACGCCCTTGGGAAGCTTTGAATATTCATTTAACGGAACTGTTAGTGTTTATGGCACATCTGGACAAACAATTGCAGTAGGGAGTTTCAGCTAATGGGACAGTTCAGCAGTGGTTTGAATAATCTTCCAATTGTCATGCCGGATTACGATTCCGCAATTCAAATTGGAAGTGGTGTAGATTATACGGTTCCTTGTGCTGGTGTATTCGTCAGTCCTACGGATATCTATATTAATGGAATAGTTCGTTATGAATTTTTCGAATCATCCGGTGTCAACACAGCTAATTGTATGACCGCTTTAGTTTCAAAAGGTGATGTATGCAGGACAATAACATCGGTAAAATTTATCTATTTTTACCCACTAAAGAGGGTTAATTAAAAAGGAGTAAAAACAATATGTTAGTCGGGGGGGGGTAGCCTGGTGAATCCACCAGAAATAATACCGGATTACAATGCGGGGGTTAATGTTGCTGCAAACACCGAATTTGATGTTCCTGCTAATGGAATGTTGGCTGTTCCAGTTTTTCATTATGACCATGCAAATAATAAGTTAATCATCAACGGGGCAACAGTATTTAATGTTTCGATGACGGGAAGTTATGCTAATGGTGTTTTGCCTCCGGTGACATATCCGGTAAGTGCCGGTGATACAGCAATTAGCGTTGCACCATTTGTCTTTTATCCCTATAAGTGAGGAAAACTATGAAAAAATATGCCAAAATTGAAAATGAAGAAACCAAAGCCTGCAGCGTTGGAGTTGGTACAAATATTGATTTTTACAAGTCTATCGGTATGACGGAAATGGATGTTGAGCAGGCCTATAATGGTACTTGGTATATAACGGGTTATGCACCGAAAAAGCCGGAATCTGAAATTGCTGCAGAAGAAATTATCGAGTTGAAAAACAAACTGACGGCTTCAGATTATGCCGTCATTAAGATAGCGGAGGGGGCAGCAACCGCTGAAGAATACGCCGATTTAATCACGCAACGGGCAGCCTGGCGTCTCCGGATAAATGAATTGGAGGCGCAGCTTGCAAAATAAGCCTGGCGTTCTTTTGTTAGCTCTTGTTGGCAGCTTTCTGATTTACAGAGGGGGAAAAATCGCTTTGACGGATAAAGATGAACAAATTGATTATATGGCGCGGACAGCCTGGGGAGAGGCCAGGGGTGAGGGCAGCAGAGGAATGCAGGCGGTTATTAATGTTATTATGAACCGTGTTCGAGCCGGCAGTTGGTACGGAGCAACCCCCAAGGAAGTATGCACTAAAAAAAGCCAATTTTCAGTCTGGAATAAAAATGACCCGAACTATGTGCCGATGTTGGCCGTTACAACTGCAGATGAAAATTTTGCTTTGGCTAAACAATTAGCGACTGCGGCATATAATGGAAATTTGCCAGATATCACTAATGGGGCAACTAATTATCTGGCTTTAGGGTCTTTATCAAGTGTTCCGGGCTGGGTTGCCAGTTTGGAAGAGGTTGCTGTCATCGGTAATCATACTTTTTACGCATAGGGGGTAAAAATGCCTTGGTTTTGGATAACGTCAGGATTAGCCAGCTTTTTAGTTGGTATGATGTATGAAAAGGAAACAGAACGTCCGGTAGTCGATAGCAGCACCGGCATAGACTTGTCATGGTGGGATAAGACACTGCTGGTTGCTCTGGGACTTGGCGCATACTGGATTTATAAAAAGGCACGCTAATGGAGGAGCTTTTAATAAATATTTTAGGCAATAGTCCAACGCTTATAGCTGTATTGCTTTTGTATGGCCGGTTTGACAAAAGGTGCGCATTAATTGAAAAAGATTTAGTTGAAATAAAGGAGGAGCAACAAAAATGTTGGTTCAAATCTTAGATAAGCTTAAAAATAAGGGCTTTTGGGCTGGTGTGGCGACGGCAATCGGGGGAATCCTGGCCGGTACTCTGTCGGCTCCGGAGGCGATTATCAATATCTTAACACAACTCATAGGGGGATAATATGGCAACAAAAAGGCGGAAAAAATCGACCAGCAGAAGAAAATCGACTGTAAAGCGTAAAGCTACTGTAAAAACTGAAAAGCGCTCTACACGGCGTAAAAAAGACTTTTAAATGTCTTGATATTTTCAACTAATGTGATATACAAAAAAAGTCAGGTGCTGGAACACCTGACTTTTTCTAACCATCGAAAGGAGTTAATCCCCTAACTTCTCTCTATGAAGTTAGAATAGCTTATTTTTTCGCTATTGTCAACGTAAATTGATATAGTAACAAAAATAAGCGGGTCAACTCCTTTCCCAATGCGGAAACGCTGAAAGGAAAGAAATGATAGTAAAATTTATTATTATCATTAAGTTGATACTTGAAATCTTACTTGTTATTTTGAAATAAGTCAAGTGAGTGGGAAAGGGGGCTTGCGTCCCCTTTCTTTTGCTGAAAAATATACAAATCGTTCCTGGCGTTCCCGGATTTCTTCGAAGAAAACTAATTTATTGATTTTTCGTAATTTCTATTTTTGTTTAAAATAAAAATTTATTCCGGTTGTAACTTTTTTGACAAAACACGCACAAAATTAACGTTTTCTTTTTATGTAAATTTTAGTTTTGGGCGACCAATAGTCAATGGCATTATTAAGTAATCTAAAAATGTGATTTTCAGAGACATTTAATATTTTAGAAATCTCTTTGGCTGTAAATCCATGGCTTTTTAATTTTGCGCACATATAACGTTTGGCAAATAGGACAATTGCAGATCTATACTTTTTTTGCTCGGAATATATAGCGTAAACTCTTTCAAATGTCGTTTCGTATTCCGATGCAGTTAGCAATATAGCATTAGTTTCATTGTGACCGCAGGCCAAATTTTTGATGACAGATTTTACAATATAAGGATTTTTTTGCCGTTCTTTGCTTTCTGTTTTACCAAAGTTATAATAGCTAACTTTGACCAAATTTTCTATTTCACTAACGGATTGAGATAAGATTTTTAAATTTTTTTCAATTTCTATTGCGGTAGTCTCGTTTATATCTACTATCATTATTGATTTCTCCTTGATTATCAAGGAATTCAGTCTAAAATAAAGAAATTAATTAGTAATTTAGGGCTAGATTACTCGATTTTTGATTTCTTTTGTATTCATAACTAACATTATGCGACAAGTTTATGCGAGGTCAATGCATCTCCCCTCTGTTATTTTATGCTAATTCAAAGGGTTGTTTATTTTGTCAATGGTTAACGTTGTTTTTGCGAAAGTATTTCCATTGGATTATAATCGTTTAAATTGAGGAAATTTGTTGTTTGCGACGTTAATGAAAACATAATTTTGTAAGCAAATTTATTTGTTTTGATGATTGTGCCGTGTACGTCTTTGGTTTTACATTTAAGGTTCCGGTGCGGTTCAGTCATAAAAAAACGAGAGAGTTGTGACACTCCCTCGCCTTTATTGTTTATCTGGTTTATTTTAAGCTTCGTTAAAAATTAGTTTTACCAGGTTCATCAAATACACAACGACCAGGAAAGCCCTGCTGGTAAATAAAAAGATTGTCGTGCCGTGGCCCACGATAACAAACTGCATAACAACGGCGGTGACGATGGCACAGCCGATAATGATAAGCCAGTAGTTTTTTACTCCGTAGAATAAAAAGGCGCAAACAGCGGCAGTAACCGGCAGGACCGGGTTTTTCATATAAGTCAGGCTTGCGGCGCAAAGGGATTGGATAGGTTTGATATGCATCATATAACCCAGGGCGACGGCAATGATTGCCACGGCCAGGATTAGCAGATAAATTTTGATTTTACTCATAGATTTCAGTCCTTATTTCTTATTGCTGAGATGATTTTACTCTACTACCGCCGTCGGATTAAAACAAACAGATAGTTTTAATTATATACAAGGAAGTTTGATTATTGTTCCAGAATTTTAATGATATTTACAGCCGTTTCGTTTTCTTTTTGCGGGTGGTTCTTCAGGTATTTTTTTGCACCGTTTGAAAATTCTTCAAACAAAGGCTGAGGCGCACGATGACAGGCATCATAGTAATGTGCCAGCAAAACGTTGTCCAGCTTGTCAAGAGATTTGATAAAGCGAGATTCCGGCGTTTCTTGGTTTTCGTATTCGTCAAACAGTTCAATCAAGGTCGGAGCATTCAGTTCTTTGGACAAACGACAGACGGCTTCCCTTTCCTTTTGATGTTTTTCGGCAGCGTCAATTTCTCCGGGAAGCATATCTCCGCTGTAGACTTCCGCTATGTCGTGAGCAAGGGCTAATTCGATGCAGCGGCAACGGTCAAGATATGACGGTGTAAGCAGCAAAGCCTGAAACGCCAGTGAAAAACTGTGTTCGGCATCGCTTTCCGGAGAAGATACTTTTCGAGCCAGCCATCCGCTGCGCTTCAGGTCTTTAAATCTTCCGAGAAAGTTTATTAAATTCAGTAAGTTATCCTTTGAAGTCTGAGGCATCGGATTTATTCCCCTTATAATGAAGCTTGAATGAGGTTTTGAGTGTACAACTGCCGGGGATGCTCAAAGATTTCACTTCTGGTGCCTAGTTCGACGATTTTTCCGTCTTTCATTACTGCAATACGGTCAGAAACAGCTTTAACGGCACGCATATCGTGTGAAATAAAAATATAAGATAATCCCCTACTCTTTTGAATATCCTGAAGAAGTTTTATTATTTGTGCCTGAATGGTAACATCCAGCGCG
>USGC01000150.1 GCA_900554095.1 uncultured bacterium | reverse complement strand
ATGTAAAAGTCAGAATTTCACCGGCAGGCGAAAATGAAGGCTTTGTATTTGAAAACAAAATCGTCGGTGGTGCAATTCCTCGCGAATACATCGAACCTGCTAGAAAAGGTATGGAAGAAGCTCTTGAAGGCGGTATCTTAGCAGGCTTCCCGATGATTGATGTTAAAGTTGAACTTTACGATGGTTCTTACCACGAAGTCGACTCTTCTGAAATGGCGTTCAAAATTGCGGGTTCTATGGCGATTAAAGAAGGCTGCCGCAAAGCTCAGCCTTGTATCTTAGAACCTATGATGAAGGTTGAAATCGAAATTCCTGATGAATTCACAGGAACAATTATCGGCGATATTTCAAGAAGACGCGGACGCGTTGAAGGCCAAGAACCTCTTGGAAATACCGGTAACGTAATTGTTAGAGCACTTGTTCCATTAGCTAACATGTTTGGTTACGCAACAGACTTGAGATCAAATACTCAAGGCCGCGGAACTTTCTCAATGGAATTCAAATGCTATGAACAAGTTCCGGCAAATATCGAAAAAGAAATTATCGAAAAAGCAGGTGCGGCTCAAAAATAAGACCGATTAAAAATCATAAAAAAGACCTTCTTTACAAAAAGAGGGTCTTTTTTTATTCAGTTAACCCAGATTTTAGTCTTTCATTAAAACATGATTTCCATTAATTGTAACCCATTTTCCATCAGCATTTGAAGAAGATGTCGAATAACTTTTTTTATTTTCATAGGTTTTTACGTTTGAGGGCAAATCTTTTTTATACGGTATTCCGATACTGTTCATTTGAGACATGATTTCTTTTTCATTTTCAGAGTATTCTTTTGCTGTCATATTTGAAATATCTTCACGCGTAAATATTTGATTATTGCCGCTTTCTGCATTTTTATAGTTTTCATAATCGATTTTAAACACTTGTTTTTGCATCTGTCCATTGCGTAATTGTTCCATTATTAATGCTTCATTCTGCGTAAATTGCTCAGGTGTCATTTTCCCTATTTCTTCTGGAGTGAATATATGGTTAAAGGGTGTTGCATAACCGGTTTGCTTACCTTCCTGTGATTCTTTAATTTCTCTTGCTTTTTTCTCAAGCAGCCATCAAATTTTCTACTATCATTTGGATTCGTAATTAGTTGTCCGCTGCGCATTCTACCCATAACTTTACCGGCAATGATGTCATCTTTTGTTTGTTGAGGAAAGTTGTAAAAATCTTTGCCGTATTCTTTTTCTATCTCTTGGGCTATTTCACGGCCTTGGGCATTATTCCAGGAGTCCATGTTCCATTCTTCTTGAGGATTATTCGGCGTTTCATTTTCATGGTAGATACCTCCCAATATACTCCCCCAATTACCTTCATTAAAATACATATCTGCACTGCCAAAAGCATGTTTGAAAGCATCAGCTTCATTATTCCAAAATTCATGTCCTTCTCTTGGACTAGTTTCAAACCCGAATTTTTTCTGGTATATCCAGGTCTTACGAACCATTTCATCATTAAATTCTTTTCTAGCTTGTGGGCTTGTTGCCATATTTGCAACATTCTTTATTTCATCTCTTAATTTTTCGGCAAAAATTTTTTTACCTATTTCTTCTAAATATTTATTGTCGTTCATATTTAAACCTTTCTTTCTTTGTATTTTGTAGTAATATGTTTTTATGAAATTTGTAGATTTTAGAAAATATTTTTTTTCGTATATTTATATAATATTAGCATTTACGGGTATGTACTTAATATGGTTATCATCAACATTCCCGCCACCTACAGAAGATGAATTTTTTAGTGAAGGTACGCCTTTTTTCATGCTTGGCGGGTTACTTATTTTCGCATATTACTGGTGTTGCGGATTATTGATCATTGAAATATTATTACGTAAATTTGCTTTTCCTAAAATATTTCCTAATTTTAAATTCTCTTGTAAAATCAACATACCTAAAAAACTGAATTGTTTTCTTTCTGTTTTATTTTACATATTATTTGCGGTTGCCACTTTGCCGCTTATTATAACATTATGGGCATTTGTTTCAACTTTACTTAGTTCATAGGCACCACCTCTTTCAAATTTTTTAAATAAAAAAAGGTAAGACATAATTTTTATCATTAAAAATTATCTTACCTTACTCTTTTTTATTATTTAATTGTATATTAAAAGTATATCATTTAGTGCCCAAATTCGTCAATTACTGGAATTATGTTAATTCATGAAAATTTACAAAAATTTTGTAAATTTTACATGAATTTAAGAAACAGAATTAATTTATAAATTCTCTTATATCACCTTGAGGCAGAGTTTCGATAATTTCCGGAAGTTTTTTCTGCGAATGGCAAAGCAGCGAATCTATTTCCGGAAGCTTGAAGTATTTATATTTTATCCCAAGCTTTTTGAGCCCTATAAGCAAAGAATAATCAAACATGTCGTCAACCAGAACGTATGGAGGGGCATTTTTCTGATTTTCGGACTGTTTTTCAGCCAAAACCATATACATTTTTTCTTCCGTAACATTTTCAAAAAGGTTGTTCAGCCATTTAAATATTCTCGCACCTGTTGGGCTTGTATAAATCTCGCCGTCAAACAATGTCATCGGAACTCTTGCATCCGTAATTTTAAATGCCCCCTCAAAATTTTGCTGTTTTTGAAGAGGTCTGCGGTTATAGGTATTAGATATACCGTTAATTTTCATAAATTTCCTTTATTTAATTTTTTTGAATAATTTTTCAGGATTTTTAAAGACCACACCCTTATCAAAACTCAAGCTAATGCCTTTGATATCCAGAAGAGACAACAGAGTTTTGTTAAAGTGTTCCTCGTTTAATGTAGGCAGAACATATTGTTTGACATTCGGATTTGACGAAAGACTGGTGGGGATTTTATTTTCGCGGATTGTTTTTAGAAGACCGGAGAAAAATCCCGGAGTTTTATCGCTTTCGTGAACATTCACAAGTATATTGCGCGGTTTGATTTCTCTGTTAAAATCAACAGAATCAGGCATTTGAGCCGGCAAAACCAGAGTTGGATTTTTATAATTTATCGGCGCTTCGCTTGCATAAAACTTCCTATCAAGCGGCTGTTTTCCATAAGTTAGGCTGCCAACCGGGGTAGTTGGGGCGTAAATTCTTCTATCAATAGTGGTCATAAGTTCTCCTTTTTTATAATAATTATATTATTTCAAAACATATAAAAAAGCTTTTTGCGGAAAAACAGACTGTTTATAAATTAATTGTTACAATTACAATTATCTTTACAAAAGAAAAAACCGCTTGGGAAAAGCGGCAGGGAAATAGTTACGAATTTAAAAGGGAAATTAAAGGGAAATGAAATCTTTTTAAGAAAAAATATTAAAAGTTTTTTCAACGTTCTTATCAATAACGCTCTTAACAGAATCGTACTCTGTTTGTAATGCGTTATGCTCTGTATCGAGCTTTTTCAACTCTAAATCAAACTGATTATCTTTCTGTTCAATTTCTGCCATATCTATTTTGTATTGCTGTTCTACAAGGGCGATTTCGCGCTCATCTGCGACTTCCTGAATTGCTGAATCGCTGTCTATAGAAGTTGATACAAACTTTTTATCTGTGGCCGAATAGTATTCTAATTGAAGATTGCCTTTGCGCAATTGTTCTTCAAACCAAGCGTTGTCTTTAATGGTTGAAGACTGATCTTGTTCTGTATAGAAGCCCGCAGAAGCCATTTTTTGGAAAATCTTTGTCAAATAGCTTATATAAGAAGCATTTTCCGGATCCGCCGCTGTTTTCATGTTATTTATAGAGTCAGAATCGCCGTAATAAGCCTCAGTTAATGCTAATGCATAATCATACATTTCGCGTTGTTCTTTAGTTGTACCTTCATAATTTAAAGCCTTTGTTTCGCCATTTAAGGTATAAGTCGGGTATCCGTCGAAACTTCCATTGCTGAATGAGGTAAATCCGAATTCAAGCCCGTGTTCCTCATCACCATAGTCTAAGCCAACAGAAGTCAAATATTGATCCCAAGCTTCGTGGACTTTTTGCTTAGCCAAAGCCTTGTCTACATCGGCAGTTTCGCCTGTTGTATTCTTATTCACATCAATATCAGCCTGTGAATAACCAAAATATGCTAAAAATCTGTTCAAATCACCGTTACCAGCCTCGAAAGCTTTTGCCTGATCTTGAGTTACAAGCACTTTACCGTTCTTGTCAGTAACAACGTATTGTTTTCCGGCTGCAACCGTGTTATAGCCAGTCATAAGCCCATAAGAAATATCTGTATAGACTTCTTCAGAATCGTTAAACCCCGTAAGAACTGTTAATTTTGTAGCCTTTAGCGCCTCAAGATAATCGGAATTGACCTGATCCATTTTGTCAGCAAGTCTGATTTTTGAATATGATATAGATTGCCCGGAGTTTTCGTTGTCGGTCAAACGAGCGGTTATACTCAACAATCTTGCTTGTGAAGCAGACATTCCCATTTGTCTTACAGTCCTTTCAAAGAATTATCGTAACTTATATTTCTTATTACGACTAAGTAATTGAAAATCTTTAGACAAACAGAAAATTTATTAAGCTTTTGTTACAAAAGATAAAATTATGGCGCCCCGCGCGCTGGGCGCCATTACCTTCTACAACTTTTTTGGGGAATCGTCTTTAATCTCCCACCCGTCATATTTAATAAGTCTTGCACAAGCACCGCTTTCAGACTTGCACTTGTTTAACAAAAAATCCCTGTCATTATAAGTTTGTAAATTCCACGAATGTTAATGCCGGGAATGTCAGCGCAGCTACAATTCCGATTATGCCTAATGTTATCAATACTTCGGCTAAAGTAAAACCCCTCGACCAGCCACTCGATGTTACCCCCTCA
>USGC01000149.1 GCA_900554095.1 uncultured bacterium | reverse complement strand
GGCAAAAGGCATGAATAGACGGCAATAGTTGGGGGTGGGGGGCTCGCGGGTATAGCCCTCTAAGAATAAAAAATAAAAACCTCTTGCAAAAAGTAAAAAATACTGTTATAATGAATAGTATATTAAGCAAATATGAGGTTTATATGAAAAAAGGATTTACATTAGCAGAGGTACTGATAACTTTGGGTGTAATCGGCGTTGTTGCAGCAATGACGCTTCCAACGTTAATCCAAAAACATGCAAACAAAGTCGTTGAAACGCGCTTAATGAAGTTCTACTCAGCAATAAATCAGGCAATAATGTTAGCGGAAGTAGATTACGGCGACAGAACATACTGGTATGAAAAATACGACGATCTTGACACAGACATAAAAGGTCGCCCTGTAACCGGAAAATCAGACCGCGAAAAATGGTTTAATAAATACCTTGCGCCTTATATGAAAATAACTGAAACAAAATATGATTCTGATGGTTTTCCAATATTTTACCTTGCTGATGGGGGGTCGTTTATGTATATGCATCAAACAGGCCTAGCAGATTGGCTTTTCTATACTTCAGCACCCGATAAGTGCAGAGGTAAAAATGGAGATCGATGGACAAATATGGGTGTTTGTGCCTTCTTTTTTAACTACTACCCAAATCCAGTCTCAAAGGATATTCAATATTGGGCTTATTTGGGGCGAAGCTTTGAACCATATAAATACAATTGGGACGGAACAGCCGAGAGCCTTGTATGCAATAAAAGCAGCCAAATATATTGTGGCACATACATCCAGTACAACGGCTGGAAAATCCCGGATGATTACCCGTTCAAAGTCCGGTATTAATAATTTTACATATTTTCAAATTTGTATTTCGATGATATAATATTTGTGTGGTAATCGGAGTTAAGTTTCAAGTATGATGAGCCAGAACAAAAAGTTATCGATTGCGTTTTATTGGCATATGCACCAGCCGGTGTATCAGCTTTCTTCTGACGGCGATTTTCTGATGCCTTGGGTAAGGCTCCATGCGGTTAAGGATTACCTTGACATGGTATCTATTCTCGATAACTTTAAGAAAATTAAGCTGAATTTCAATCTTGTTCCTGTGCTTTTGGACGCACTTGTTGATTACGGCGAAAACGGTCTTCACGACATTCATTCAAGGCTTACAGTTACCGACGTTAAAGACTTGAGTGCTGATGATAAAGAATTTATTTTAAATAATTTCTTTGACGCAAATTATAAGACAATGATTTTCCCAATAGAGGAGTATAACAAACTATATCAAAGACGGATTTCAAATCCCGACTGCGGCATTAACCTTTTTGATAATCAAGAATATTCTGATCTGATGGCGCTGTTTAATCTTGTTTGGTTTGACCCGACTTACCGCTCAAAAAATCCTGTTTTGAAAAAACTTTTTAAAAAAGGTAAAGGTTACACGCTTGACGATCGCCGCAAAATCATTGATATTCAAAGAGAAATTATAAAAAAAATTATACCGGCTTACAAAAAATATCTTGAAAAAGGTAAAATAGAAATTACGACAAGTCCGTATTATCATCCGATATTGCCTATTTTACTTGACATTAAGGGTATAAAAAAATCTTCCGGCGACGACCTGCCGCAGGATTTGAAAATGTCGCTTGATGCGAAAATTCAAACACAAACCGCTCTTGACAGAATAGAAGAACTTTTTGGCAAACGCCCGCGCGGTGTTTGGCCTTCAGAACACTGCATAAGTCCAAAAGTTATGGATATGTTGAAGGAACTCGGTGTTGAGTGGACAATTTCTGATGAAGGTATTTTGTCAAATTCTATTAACTTTGAATTTGTGAGAGATTTCAAGGGATATGTTGAAGACCCTTACCATCTTTTGAAATCCTACGAATACAAAAACGGTGTGAAAATCCTATTTAGAGATTCAATTATTCCGAGCCTGATAAGTTTTGAATATCCTAACCACGATGCCGAACTTGCGGCCAATGATTTGTATGACAGAATTAAGGTTGCACAGTCAAAACTTTTGTCGTCGCCGGACAGCGAGCATATAATTACGATTGCAATGGATGGCGAAAACTGTTGGGAAAATTATCCTCAAGACGGTCAGACTTTCTTGAAAACTTTGTATAAACTTATTGAAGATGACAAATCTCTTGAAACCGTTTTGATTAGCGAATACCTAGACAGAGAAAAAAATCATAAACCTCTTAACAAAATTTATTCAGGCTCTTGGATTAACAGAAACTTTAAACTCTGGATCGACGAACCATTAAAAAACCTTGCCTGGACATACTTAAAACGTGTACGAGATGATTTTTCTAACTTTGTAAAAGCAAACCCGCTTCATGAAGGCATTGAAAGCGCACGCAAAGAACTTTTTATATGCGAAGGCAGCGACTGGTTTTGGTGGTATGGCGAGCCGAACGATTCAGGCCGCGACAATATATTCGATTATCTTTTTAGAGAACACTTGAAAAATATATATTCTTATCTGGAACTTGAACCTCCTCGATACCTTGATATTCCTTTGATTTCAGCGATTACGAAGCCTTCAAGATACCCGAAAGGCGAAATTACTCCGGAACTTACAGGTCTTGACTTTAAGGATGATACCTGGCTTAATGCGGGCTGTATTGATATTCCTGACGGGCCGGTGCTTCAGGAGTCCAAATTCTTTGATAAAATATGTTTTGGTTATGACAAAGATAATCTCTATCTGCGTTTTTACATAAACGAATACATTCAAAACAATCCTGATTTAATGGATAAAACTTATCAAATTTATGTCTATATGCGCAATGCAGAAAGAAAGCAGGCGCTTTCTCCAATGAGATTAATCAACAAAACAGAGAACATTCTGCCAATATCGAAAGAAAAATTTCACAATGAAATTCAAATTGCGGTTTGCAGCCGTGAAATCCAAATGATTAGATTAATAAAGTCTATTCCGAATAATCTTTGGGTCTTGCAGACTTCCAAAGATATCAAATCTGTTTACGAAAAGGTTATTGATTTAAGTGTTCCGTTTGACGCAATTGATATTGGCGAAAACGAAACGCTTGAATTTTGTTTTGTGAACGCAAACTATGGTATAAAAGACTTTTTTATACCGAACGATATGCTGCTGTCAATTAAGAGGGATTAATTGCGACGGTTGTAGCAAATATTAAAATTTGTAAAAATTAAAAACACAAAGTATAAAGTTTTTTCATTTTTTGACGTTAAAAAAACAAAGTTGAAAGGATAAAAATATGGCAGACATGTTTTCAGATTACACAATTCCAAAAGGCTCGCCTTCACTTGATAAAGATTACTGGAAAAATCAAAATAAAAGTGTAAGTGAAAAATCTGATATGCCAAATATTTTTGATGACTTAATCCGAACAAACTTTGATGTGGATAATTTGAAACATCTTTCTGTATTTAAAGCAAAAGAGAAATAATTTATGCTTTTCCTGTAGAGCCAAAGCCTCCGGCACCGCGGGCTGTTGTTGTTAATTCGGTTTCTACCTGGATTTCGGCTTGTTCAACACGTGCTATAATCATTTGAGCAATTCTTTCGTCCGGCTGAATTGTGTATGTTTCATTTGAAAGATTCACGACCGGAATGCAAACTTCGCCGCGGTAATCCTCGTCAATTGTGCCTACGCAATTAATCAACGTAATTCCGTGTTTGATTGAAAGTCCTGAGCGTGGTCTTATTTGAGCTTCATACCCGTGTTCAAGTTCAATTTTCAATCCTGTTGGAATTAATGCCCTTTCAAGCGGTTTCAAAACAACGGGTTCTGTGATAGCCGCTGACAAATCCATACCAGCCGCACCTTCTGTTTTGTATTCCGGTAAAATTTTATTATGTTCAAGTCTTTCAATTTTTAAAACAGTCATAATTTTTCTCAAATTTATTTAACATCGTCTTTAATAACGATGAGGTTATTCATAATTTTCATGGCGGTTGTCGGCAGAACAACGTGAGTAAGTCCGTCGGCAATACTCAAAATGCTTCTTGCTTTCAAAGTAACATCTTCACCTTTGTACTGAAAAGTGTAATCAGTATCACGGTCAGAGCGGATTGTAATTTTTTCCATTATTTTTCTCCATAGTCGGCTAACAATTACAAATTATAACATATTTTACAAATAAATCAAGTTTAATCTTGTAAAGTAAAGTCCTGCTTAATTCCCAGCGGATTGTAGAATATGCCGGATGCTTTTACTTCATCATAAATTTCTTCATCCTGCTTAAAATCATCCATTGTATAAGGGTACAAATCAATGCAGACATCTAAATCAGTTTCAATTTTGCCAATTATCGGCCAAATTTGTTCGCGCTTAGACTTGTCTTCAATCTCGAAAATTGCGACAATTTCAATGTCTTCACCATCGTGGTCTTTTCCGTCAATGTGAGAACCAAATAGATACAAACCTTTGTAATCTTCAAATTTTTTGCGAAAAGCATTGGACAAAAGCTTAATCACTTCATTTAATTTAGTTGACATGAATATATTCACTCCTTAAATTTTTCCGTTCAATTTTTTTCTGAACAGAGGAAGCTAAATTTTTAACCGAAACGGTATTTGTATTTATTTCGTCTTCGCCGAGAATGAAAGCAAACTTGGCGATTTTAGAAGCTTTTTCAAGTTGTTTCGTGAACTTTTTATTCTGCAAATCAAATTCAACTTTTAATCCTTGACAGCGAAGTTCTTCAGCGAGCTTGAAGGCTTCAAGCGCATCATTTGAAACGATGAAAGCATCAAGTTTTTTAGGCTCTGTTTTGGGAAGAAGCGAAATAAGTCTTTCCATACCCATAGCCCATCCAACGGCAGGCGTGTCGTCGCCTCCGAGGTTTCTGACCAAACTGTCGTAGCGCCCGCCGCCGCATACAGCGT
>USGC01000148.1 GCA_900554095.1 uncultured bacterium | reverse complement strand
CTAGTGAGGTTTATGGCTGCGATAACGATGCAACTGTTATTGATGTGGCAACAGAAAATGCTGTTAAAAATGGCGTTGTTTGCAAGTTTGAACTCAATACTGCTGACAAAATTTCAGAAAAATACGATTTTGTCTGTGCAAATATTCTTCACAATGTACTTGCTGAAATTATGGGTGATTTGAAAAATATCCTAAATAATGAAGCATATATGGTTTTATCAGGTATTTTGGATGAGAAAAAGCCTGTGGTCTTAGAGGCAATAGAGAAACATAATTTGCAGCTAATTGAAGAAATGCACCAGGAGCAATGGGTTGCGCTTGTTGTAAGAAAGGGAAATTAACATGTCAAAAACTGCAATAATTATTCCAGCCCGCTATGGCTCATCCAGATTGGAAGGTAAGCCTCTTCTGAAAGTTACAGGAAAGCCTGTTATCCAATGGGTTTACGAAAAAGCTTTGCAGGCAAAATTAGCGGATATGATTATTGTTGCGACTGATGATGATAGAATTTACAATGCAGTTAAAGCATTCGGTGGTGAGGTCGAAATGACTTCAAAAAAACACAAATGCGGGTCTGATAGAATTCGTGAAGTTGTTGACAGACACCATGAAATTTCTTTTATAGTCAACCTTCAGGGGGACGAACCATTGATTAAACCTTCAGCAATAGATGCTGTTGCAAGAAATGTTCAAGAAGATGAAAAAGCAGATATATCGACGCTTATCAGAGTTTTGAAAGAAGAAAATGAAATTAATAATCCGAACCTTGTTAAGTGTGTGATTGATAAAAATAATTATGCGCTTTACTTTTCGCGCTCAAAAATTCCGTTTGAAAGAAATCCGATATGCGGAAATTTTTACGGACATTTGGGAATATACGGTTACAAGCGCGAAGCCTTAATTAAAATGACATCGCTTGAACAAACACAGTTGGAAAAAACAGAAAGCCTGGAACAGCTTAGAGCACTTGAAAACGGTATGAAAATCAAGACTTCTGTTGTAGATTTTGTGCCTGTCGGAATTGATACGGCGGATGATTTGGAGAAATTTAGGCAGATAATTGAATGCCAGCTCTAAGTTTTAATTTTCTTCAAAAAAATACTTTGGACTGACTTTAAAAAATTCGGAAAGCTTTAGAAGCATTTTTAGGCTGATTTTTTCTCTGAGGTTTTCGACTCTGCTCACGAATTCTCTTGAGCAGTTAATTTTTTCGGCAAATTCTTCTTGGGAGAGTTTCGAGTTTTTGCGCAGTTTTTTTATATTAGCAGATATGATTTTGTGATACATTTCTTCATATTTTTGCATAACTTTATTGTCTGGTATTATAATGATGTTACTATGAAGTAATACATCACATTTTGGAGGAGGCATGAAAAAATCTAGTGGCTTTACAATGGCTGAAGTTCTTATAACACTTGGGATTATAGGTGTGGTTGCCGCGATAACTTTGCCGGCTTTAATTGAAAAAGTCGATTTCTATGTAAGAAAGCAGCAATTTAAAAAAGTTTACAATACGTTGTCAAGCGCACTTGCTCGTACTTTTGCAGACAATGGTGGTTATTATTCTGAGTGTTACTATGACTACGGCAGTGCCGACCCATTTACCAACGGTTCTGAATGTGCAGAGCTGGTTTATTCTTTGAAAAATAGACTTAATATTCTTAAAGTTTGTAATAATAACGCGCTTGAAGGTGGATGCATTTCTTCGGAAATGAAAGGGACTGATACTATCTTGAAAGAATCTGATTCTGATCTGGATGATGAGGATATTCTCTTACAAACTGGCGGTTGTGCTGGCTTTAGGGAAGCAAATATTAAAAATAGAAATGCAGCTTGGGTGCTCAGTGATGGCACAATAATCGGTTTTTACGGTTCAACCCTTAAGCTGTTTTTTGTAGATATAAATGGCTTGAAGCGGCCAAATAAGTGGGGATATGATATTTTCGGATTTTCCCTTGTTGGCGACGGGAAATATGTTAAAATTGATCCTTCTAAAAATCAACCAACCTGCACGCCTGTTGAAGAAGGCGGCTATTCAGCAAAAGAAATGATGGATTTAATTTATCGTGAATAGTCAAATTCTTTATAAAATATATTATTGACATTCAATAGAGCAATTTTAAAAAAGTACTTGCTTTTTTTGTCAAATTAGGTTAATATAACGTTATAATTATTCAAGAAAATTCAAAAAAATAAATATTTTGTAATATTTGTCTTGTTAATAGAGGTGTTAGAAGTTTATTTAATGTAAGGAAAATATGAATTATGACAGAAAATGCTGAATTGCAAAATGAAACAGAAGATCGTCAAAGGATTTTGTTAGCTGATGATGAAGCGAGTATTAGACGAATTTTGGAAACTCGTTTGAAAATGGCCGGTTATGATGTGTACACAGCTGCTGATGGCGAAGAAGCTATTGCAGCATTCAATAAGTATAATCCGGATTTAGTGGTATTAGACGTTATGATGCCAAAAATTGACGGGTACGGCGTTACTCGTGAAATCAGAAGAACCGCTGATGTGCCGATTATTATCTTAACTGCATTGGGAGATGTCTCAGAACGTATTACTGGTTTGGAACTCGGCGCAGATGATTATGTAATTAAACCGTTTTCACCAAAAGAACTCGAAGCCAGAGTTAAGGCTGTTTTAAGAAGAACAAACAATAGAGAAACAGTTACACCAACAGGAAAAGTTACAAAGAATGTAATTACTACAGGTAATATTAAAATCGATACGGCAAGACGCCAAGTTTTCCGTAAAAATGAAAGAATTCGTTTGACAGGCATGGAATTCAGTTTGCTAGAATTACTGGTTAATAATTCAGGCCAAGCGTTTTCAAGAAATGAAATCTTGCAGCATGTATGGGCATATCCGCCAGATCACAGAATTGACACAAGAGTAGTTGATGTGCATATTTCAAGACTGCGTTCAAAATTAGAATCAGATCCTGCAAATCCGGAATTAATTCTAACCGCACGCGGAATTGGTTACATGTTTCAAAGAATAAGCTAGAATTTTTCTGCAACACATATAAAATAAAAATAGGGCAAGTTAATAAAAAAGGCTTGTCTTATTTTTTTTTTGTGATAATATAAAAAATGTAATGGCGCCTGTCGTCAAGCGGTTAAGACCTCGGATTGTGGTTCCGATATGCATGGGTTCGAATCCCATCAGGCGCCCCATATTTAACAACTCATCAGTCGAGCAGTCTAAAAAACTGAATATGACTGATTTTCTGTTTGTTCGAAATTTACTTAAATCATACTGAACTCCATTTGGATAAATCAGCCTCTGCAATCTTTGGCGAAAGTTTAAATCGGAATTAATCCAAAGCTCTTTTAGATTATTTAACATAAAACAACAATTATCTAAATATTTATCAATTTCTTCCTGAGGGCGGTCTATGCTTGCTAAAGAGGCTTTGCTTTCGTTTATACAAGCATTAATATCATCGTTAACAAGTTTATAGTCTTCATCACTTATTTTGTCTTGAGCATACTTTTTGGAAAGGTTTAATTTGGTTTCTGTTAACTCTGATAGTCTTTTGTTTAATAATCTAATCTTTTCCTCTATATCTTTATTATGTTCTTTGTAAACATCTGTAAGTATTCCTCTAAAGAGATTTAACAATTCTGTTTTGGGTTTAATTGTCTCTAAATGTTCTGTATATGCTTTTTCTAATCTATCTTTTGGTATTCTTATTTTTGTACCACAGTCTTTACATGAACAATGATAATATGCATATTTTTCTTTTCTACCTTTACTATAACTTGCTGTTAATGGTGAGTTGCAATTAGGACACCTAACATATCTTCTTAATGGGAAATCTTCTCTATTGCGTTGGTATCCTGTTACTAAAGGTTTCTTTCCTGCCAATAATGCCTGTACCCGATAAAATGTCTGTTCATCAATAAGCGGTTCGAAAATTCCCCGTTTGGGTGCTTCAAGCCAAGCATAATCAAGCAAGCCTATATAGGTTTTATTTCTCAAAATCCTGCTTAATTTATTCCCATTAATATTTTTTGCACCCAATTCTTTTAAATGTTTTACAATTTCGCTTTGCGAGTATGCACCTGTTGCAAACATTTTGAATGCTTTTTGAACGTATTTTGCATTTTCAGGGCAAGGAATGAGTGATAATTTTGTATCATTCAAGTAGCCAAATGGAGCTAAATTGACGGTTCTTCCCTGTTCAACAGCTCCCCTTAATCCTAACTTTTCGTCGCTTTTTTAATATCTTTCTCCAACTAATGTATCCATACAAAGCTGAAATTAAGAATCTGTTGGTAACTATTGCTAATCTACTCTCCCCCAAATGTCAATTCCATCAATTCGGTGGCTACGACATTGCTTTTAACACGCATCATACTATCTTCATTTTTTGCATTTCCTAAAAGATTGATACTTCCATACCAAACTATTTCCTGGTCAATAATTGCAAAATGCTCACAAGTTTCTTCCACTGTCTTTATGTAAAAACCATTGCTTTGCAGTTCATCGTGTAGCTGCATCCAAAAGGCTGAATCTCCAAATCCGTAATTATCCGGTTCCCAGGTCACAATTGTAATCTGAAGTCCCTGCTGTTGCTTTTCTTTTAACATTTCCATCAGTTCATATACTTTTGAACCACTTATTACAGGACTTGAGATAATAATGTTTTCTGATGCCTCCTTTAAATCTCTATAATATATTTCAACATAATTCTCACTGTCATAAATTGCATTTGCTACCTGCTTCTCGCCTTTTATTCCTGTACAAACTGTATACCCTATCTGCTTATATGCTTTTAATCGCTTAGCATACATATTGTCAAACATAGATATGTGACTGTCCACATAATCATATACAATTACATCTTCTTTCCCTTCATAATCACGATTTAGTCGACCCCCGTATTGCTCAACAACACTTCTAAACGAAAC
>USGC01000147.1 GCA_900554095.1 uncultured bacterium | reverse complement strand
TATTATTTAATCAAAGCCTGAACTTCTTTAAAATTAGGATGTTTCGCTGTTTTCAACCATTCAAAAAGAATTATTTCTACACAAGATATTTTTGCTCCGTTTGCCTGCATTATTTCTATACCTTGCTTAAATTCATATTTATTACGGCTTGCGCACCCATCTTTTGCAACATATACCTCAAAACCTTCTCTTAAAAGAGCGGCGGCTGTTTGATGAACACAAATATGCGTTTCTATACCGCAAATAACAATTTGTTTTTTACCGTAAGACTTTACTTTATCCAAAAAGCCTTCTTCAAGCAGTGCATTAAAGGCTGTTTTTTCAACTATAACTGTGTCTTGTGGAAAACTGACTGCAACCGGCTCAACTGTATTTCCCAAACCTTTTGGGTATTGTTCTGTAACTAATACCGGTATATTTAATATATTGGCTGATTTCACCAAATTCGCCACACGCTTGACTATAATGTCCTTATCAAGTGCTCGCACAAGCTTTTCTTGTACATCGATTACCAGCAGCAAACTGTCTTCTTGATTTAATACGTTCATTTTTTCTCCTTCTAACTCGCTATTACATAACTATATTCTTTTATAAAATCTTCTGCAATATCGTTCAAATATTTTTGGCTAATTTTATTTAAAGATATTGCAATCTCTCTATTTTCAGGACTATCAAGTCCTTCGTGGGTAATATATATATAAACCTTTCCCAGACCCGGATAAATTATTTTCAAGTTACTCCTCTGCAAAGGATTAATTAAACTAAAAACACATTGAGTTTCATTAGTATATTGCTCAATTTTTGTATTTTTAAGCTTGTCTTCATAAGTTTTTTGAAGTCTGTAAAATACAGGAGAAATAACTTTCTCAAGCTTTTTGGCAAAAGCGAGCTTGAAAAGTTTAAAATCTTTTTTAGGTTCAATTGCCTCATCACTAAGCCAATCATCGCTATCAGCCTGCTCTTCACAGAAAACAGCACAATTCATATCCTTTAATATTGCATCTGTAAGCGCGGCTGATGCTCGTCTTTCGATTTCAGAAAAATTCCTATTTTTAATATCACTTATACCGGCTTTTACGTCGAACTCGTTTTGTAATAAATCACTTATCTTTTTAAAAACTGTTTGTGCACCGTTGATATCAGTTTTCGGCAGGAGAATATAGCATTTAGAAAATTTTACCTCAAAAACAATATCATCATATCTTACTGCTCTTTGAACGGCTGCGCATAGCTTTTCAAAATCAAATCTATCCTTATCTTTTTCATCATTTATAACAATTAAGAAACTTCCATTACGCACAGATTTTTTCATTAATTCATTTTCAAAAACGATTTGCGCGTATTTTTCACTAAAAAACTCTCGCATAGAAAGGATTCCAGCCTGCTGCAAAAGACGCCTTGAGCGAATAATTTCGTTATTTTTATCACAAGCCCTTAAACCATTAATGCACTTGATTAAAATTTCAGCCCTGTCCGCGTCTTGTGTAAAATAATCATTTGCACCAATATCGTAAAAATTTAAAATATTATCATAATCAAGCTTATCTGCTAGCAAAATTATGTATGCACTCGGCAACTTAACTCTTATATATTTTATGAAATCTTCTGTAACATCCTTGTCATCATGTTCATGCAAAATTACCATCTTATATTCAATACCAGAAATTGCATCTTTCGCATTTTCGTATTTACAAACATCTAAAGCATCGTTTTTTCGAAGTAAAACCAGATTAGCACAAAGTTTTTCTTCTGCTTTTTTATTATTTGTAATTAATAAGATGTTACTAGTTTCCATAAGATTTATACTTGCAGATGTTTTTTAATACAGAGGAAGCTGCCACCTGCTCCAAACAACGTACCCATTGCAAACATTGTAATTATCACAAGATTTTGCGCATATAAAGGCGTCGGCACTATGAAAAATTGGTGCATATTCACCAATCCGTTTTCAACAAAACCTAATGGCACAAGCGCAATTACTGCCCCTGTAAAGCCATAAAAAGCGCCCTGCATAATCAAAGGAAAACGAATATACCAATTACTTACGCCCATCAAACGCATAATCTCAATTTCATCTTTTCTTGACTGAATAACAAGCTGTATTGTATTATTAATAATTGTTATTGTCAAAATAGCCATAATTATGACGACAAATACAGTAATCGTGTTTACTACATGATTAAGCGTTTGTATGCGTTTTGCAAGTTCTTGCGCGTAACTCATATCCTCAACTGAATTGAGTTTTTTTACTTTTACAAAAACATCGTCAATATTTTCAGGTTTATCAACTTTTACATGCAAAGTATCCGGCAGCGGATTTTCAACTTCCGGCAAGTCCATTTCGCGCTTTAAATTAGTCCATGAAGTTTCTTTCGGAATAATTTTAACACCTTCTACATGCTCAAATTCTTTTATACGTTTTTTTACAGTGTTAGCATCAGCGTTAGGCTTCAGATAAACAGAAATTTCCAGAACATTACCGAGCTCATGTGCAAAAGCCGAAATTGACATTGCTGAGCGGAAGAATGCTCCAAATATTGTCAAAATCGCAGCCATAGTTGTAATAATTACAAGATTTACAATCCCTGTTCTTTTGATATCGAAGAAAGTCTCCATAGTAAGGCGGTACAAAATTCTTAATTCGCAAAGCCAATCTTTTGGAATATGTTTTTTAACTTTCTTTTTTATTTTTAATTTCTGACTATTCATACGTACCTGCTTGTATATCCCTAACAATTTCACCATTATCGAGCGTAATAACACGCTTTCTGAAATAATCAACCATCGCATTGTCATGGGTTGAGACAATAACCGTAATTCCGCGCTGGTTAATCTGATCTAAAATCTGCATGATTTCCATAGAGTTTTTCGGATCTAAATTTCCGGTAGGTTCATCTGCAATCAAAAGCGGAGGACCATTGACAATAGCTCTTGCAATTCCGACCCTCTGCTGTTCACCGCCTGAAAGTTCAGAAGGCGTTGCATGCATTTTGTCATAAAGCCCCACGATCTTTAAAGCGCCTGTAACTCTAGCATTAATTTCACGCGAACTTATGCCCAAAGTCCTGATTACGTAAGCAACGTTATCATAGACACTTTGATTTTGAAGCAGTTTGTAATCCTGAAAAACAATTCCCATACACCTTCTTAAGTTTGGGACTTTATCGTTAGAAAGATTTGCGATATTGATACCGCCTATAGTAACAGTGCCGCTTGTCGGCCTTTCCTCATTGTAAAGCAGTTTCATTAAAGTGGACTTTCCTGCACCTGAAGCTCCAACGATAAAAACAAATTCTCCTGATAAAATATCTAAATTAATATTTTTTAAGGCGTAATTGTCATTTTTATATTTTTTTGTAACTGATCTGAATTGTATCATTAATATTTAATCCTTAATTTCCTATTGAACAGCGCGGTGTTTATCAATTTCGGATTTGATAGTTTCTGCAAGCTTACATGCTGACAGCCCGTAATACTCGAGCAGAAAATCTGCTTTACCGCTTTGTCCAAATTTATCCTTAATTCCTATCCTCTTAACTGGAACCGGCATATATTCTGACAATGTTTCACATACAGCGCTTCCGAGACCTCCAATAATGGAATGATTTTCTACGGTTATAACAAAACCTGTCTTTTGTGCACATTCGAGCAAAGTTGAAATATCAATCGGTTTCACAACCGGCATATGCACAACTTGTAAAGTATATCCTTGTTTATTCAAAATCTGTGCTGCTACTAAGACTTCTGCTGTCAATTCGCCGTTTGTAACAACTGTAACATCACTGCCATCTTCAAGAACAACAGCTTTTTGAAAATCAAATTTATAAGTTTCGTCAAAAATATCACAAACATTAGTTCTTGGTATTCTAATATAAACCGGCCCTTTATATTCTGCTGCAAATTTAATCACTTCTTCACACTCTTTGCAATCACAAGGAACGATAACTGTCATATGAGGAATACCGCGCATTAAAGAAACATCTTCCAGTGCCTGATGGCTTGCCCCGTCTTCACCTACGGTTACACCGCCATGGGTTCCGACAATCTTAACATTAAACTCCGGATAGCACACTGAATTTCTTATCTGATCATAAGTTCTTCCGGTCGCAAACATTGCAAAACTTGCCGCAAAAGGAATTTTACCGGCAGAAGCCAGCCCTGCCGCCGTTGCGATCATATCCTGTTCCGCTATTCCGCAATCAAAAAACCTTTCAGGAAAAGACTTGGCAAAAATTTGAGTTTGCGTCGAGCATGCTAAATCTGCATCCAAAACAACAATATTAGGATTTGTATGCCCTAATTTTTCTAAAGTATTCCCAAAAGCATTACGTATAGATTTTGTTTCTTTTTTATTTAATATCATAGAAGTCCGGCCTCTTAACTACATTCTCGCATAATTTATAGAACCCTTCAACATTGTAGCATAAATATTTTAAATATGATATTAATAATAAAATTCATAGAATTTGTTAAGCTTATCACAACACATAAACACAGTGGTGATAGAGGTTTCAGATAATTTATGTTAAGATTTATTAAAAAATAATTCAATTATAGCAATTTATTTTCTTGAGAGATATTTAAACAGTAGAATAGGAATAAGACAAATTATTTATTGAAAGGAAGAAGATAAAATGATGCAAATTCCAAATCTCCCCAACCCTTACATGCAAGTAGCACAACCTCAACCTCAAAGCTACAATGCTGTAAAGATCGATGTTCACAACCCGTCAGTTATCGCGCCGGGTTATCAGCAAGTTCCTGTACAAAATGGTTATGCAGCCCCGACGGCTCCTATGTACAATTATCCAGAAGCTCCGGTATACCAATATCCGCAAGCTCCGGTTCAACCTTACTACATGCCGCAGCAGCCGATTATGGTTCCGCCGCAAGTAACTGAACAGCCGCAAGCACCTCAAGCACTTCAGCCGACACAAGCTCAGGCTCAATCAAT
>USGC01000146.1 GCA_900554095.1 uncultured bacterium | reverse complement strand
ATCATTATGTAATGATAGGGCTTTCCTTCAAAGTCAAGGTCTTCGCCTTCAATAAGTGTCCAATCAAGGTTGAGGTAATAGTCTAAGTCTTTAAGCATCCGCCTACCCGTCTAATGAATGCTCATTCAAAGGTTGAGTAAGCATAATTCCGTCCCCGCCGATTACATCAGCCTGCTGGCCGTTTATATATAAATAAACAGGCTTTTCAGTGTTGCGCTGAGCTGTTTTGATAAGCTGGAACAGACGTTTATAAACGCTTTCCGTGCCTCCGCCCATCGCAAAAGTGCCTGATAAATTGATTATGACCTTATCAGGTTTTTCGGTAACCGATAGAAGCTGAGTCCCGGAAGGAATTTCAGTATATACGCCTTTATCTTTTTCATTTGGCTTAGGCCCCAAAATGAGACAATTTATTGCATATTTTATTTTTGAACCGTCCACGTCTTTGTTATAAATACGTTTTACAGCTCTGTAAATTTCTTCATTATTTTCGTTTTTGCCAATAAAAAACACATTAACGTATTCTTGAGCTTTTGGCTCTTCAGGAATTTTCGTTTCCGGCTCTTTATCGTTTTCTCCGGGGATTCTGGTTTCAGGTGTTTTTGGAATATCAATAGGGTCGTTGCCTGCTGACCAGTATTGCAGCCCGTAATACACGCCGGCCCCTATAATTCCAGCCCCGATTATGCCTATTAAAATTTTTGCTCCGTTATTACTCTTTTTTTTACGTCTTCCCATAATTTCTTCCTTATTTTACAGCCGCTAAAGCGCCATTAATTTGATGCGAAACCACTCCGTCTTTTGGAACATAAATTGTTCCGTCTATATTAATTTTATTGTTCACTATTTTAACATTTTGAACATCCATTAATGCATTTTTATTTTCAAATACTTTCAGAGAAAATTCAAGAGGGTTAAGATAATTGAGCGCCCTTGTAATTTTACTGAAATCCGCTGCATAATATTTGTTCATCAACTGCGGATTGTTAAAGCTGATTTTACCGTTTTCAACGTTTAAATCTGAAATTACGGCGACTTCCTGAGTTGAATTTATGAAAGGTATTTCAACTTTTAATGCATAAATAAATCTGTTGTCTCTTATTTTCACATTTGATGATTTTATATCAAAAAGAGAAAAAGCTTTTCCAAAAGTGCTTACTTTCTCAAGGATTTCGTTGTATCCAGAAGATTTCATTGTGTTATTCAAGTCGTTTTGGGAAATCAAAACAGCGTAATGAAGCGGAAAATCCTCTTTAAATATGGCGGTTTTACTTTCTTTGTCATAAACAATGTAGTTAAAATCGCATAAAGTATTTACATCCAATGATGAAAAATAAACGCCGTCAGCAACAACATTTTCGCCGTGGACACTCAACGATTTAAAACGCCCCGCCTTCAAGTCAGGCACGCTGTATGAACCTATGTTAACCTTAAAATCGCCTTGTGCATTTTTGGTAATTTGTGTTTTTAATATTGACTCGGCTACTTTTTCTGCTGCAATATTCAAACCGGTAACTTTTGTTAAGGCACTACCAAATCTATTTGACATATCATACGGTTTTGTGCAGCTAAAAATACAATTTTGTGAAGCATAACACGCGTTTGCTCCGGTAAAAATCGTCAAAATCGAAATCGCTGCTAATAATCTCTTCATGATATAAACACTTTCTTTATTAGAATTTTATTTTTGTTTACTTCACCAACTGCAATTATTATATCATTATATGTAAAAATTACAACTTTTTCATTATTAAAATTTCTATTATTAAGCGCCAGCCCGTGAGAAATTTTTTCTCGTTCTATATCGTTTGCTTTTATAACAGTTAATCCTATCACATCAAGCGGGTTTATAAGATTTTTTTCCACAGCGCCTGCGGAATTTAAATCATCAAGCGGCACAGACTTGTCAACCGTGAATTTGCCGGCTTTGGTTCTTACAAGCTTTGACAAATACGCACCAGCACCAGTAATCACGCCCAAATCATTCGCAATTGAGCGGATATATGTACCCTTTGAACATGCTACAAGAATTTGTGCAATTTGTTTTTCTTCATCAAAATCCAAAAGCTCAATTTTACTTATATAAACCATTCTCGGCTTAATTTCTACATCTAAACCGGCTCTTGCATACTCGTAAAGTTTTTTGCCTTTAACTTTTATCGCAGAAAACGCCGGCGGTGTCTGTAAAATTTCACCTTTAAAGTTCTCAAGACATTGTAAAATTTCTTTTTTAGTTACGATTTTATCGGACTTTGAAACTATTTCACCTTCGATATCATATGTATTCGTACTTTTACCGAAATTCACAGTGGCAATGTATTCTTTGTCGTCCTCAAGGTATTCGATAAGCCTGGTTGACTTTCCTATACAAATAGGCAAAACACCCTCCGCAAAAGGATCTAGTGTACCTGTATGACCGATTTGTTTGATTTTCAAAACCCGCCTTAGAATTGCAACAACATCATGTGAAGTTTTTCCGATCGGCTTATAAACATTCAAAAATCCGAACATTTATTATTAGAGCTCTCCTCGTGAAATTTTGTTGATTATTTCGGAAACTTTAGATCCTTTTTCCAAAGAATCACTGTAGACAAACTTCAATTCCGGAGTTAATCTCAAACGGATTCTTTTGCCTACTTCATAGCGAATTTTCCCTGTTGAGCGCTCAATTGTTTCCTTTGTTTTTTCAATCTGCTCATCAGAACCCAAAACACTGTATATAACTTTAGCATATGAATTATCATGAGAAACCTCGACATCTACAACAGACACGACCCCAGCCAGTCCGCGGATTTCTTTTTGCAGAATTTCTGAGATATCTCTCATAAGTTCTTTTCTTACACGTTCATTTCTTAAAGTCATTTTTATTTCCTTTTTAAAGTTGTAATATTCCGGTTTAGCATTTGTATTATAAATTATTTTTAGAATACTTTTATGCTTATAAAAGATAAGTCTTTCAGGTAGTTTTTAAATTAAAGGCTTTTGCGGGTAACTTCTTCTTCTGTGGAAACTTCAATTATATCACCAACTTCAATGTCGTTCCATTTTGCAAAAGAAATACCGCATTCAAAACCTTGCGCAACTTCTTTAACGTCATCTTTAAAACGTTTAAGCTGATCGATAGCGCCCTTAAAGATTTCTTTACCATCACGGATAAGCACTGCATCTTTGCTTCTGACGATTTTACCTTCAGTAACATAGCAGCCTGCGATTCTGGTTGTTTTGCCGATTGTAAATACTTGGCGGACTTCGGCTTTACCGAGTTCAACCTGTTTAATTTCCGGCTCTAGAAGTGATAACATTGTCTTTTCAATATCTTCAAGAATTTGATAAATAATATCATATTTCTTAATTGTTACGCCTTCTTTTTCGGCTGCTGCTAATGCATTACCATCCTCTTTAACCGTAAATCCCAGAATTAAAGCTCCTGACGCTGAGGCAAGCATAACATCCGCTTCTGAAATATCGCCGACACCAACGTGAATAATCTTTGTTGTAATTTCTTTTGATTCCAATTGCGCAATTGCCTGCGAAACAGCTTCGGCAGAACCGTGGGTGTTAGCTTTGATAATCAAATTCAATTGAGGGATATCCTCTTCGCCAGCAACAGCTTCGCGTCTAATGTGTGCAGGAAGCATGTTTTCAAGACGTTTATCCCGGCTGCGTTCTTTGCGTTTTTCAGTTATTGCTTTCATTTCTTTTTCATTTTTAACAACTTCAAAATAATCGCCCGCCTGCGGAACTTCTGTCAAACCAAGGATTTCGACAGGTGTTGACGGCTCAGCCTTTGTAATTCTTTCACCGCTGTCTGATAACAGCGCTCTTACGCGGCCGCAGGCAGTACCGACAACTATACAATTGCCGACACGAAGCGTACCGTTTTGGACTAAAAGTGTGGCAACAGGGCCTTTACCTTTATCTAAGTTCGCTTCGATTACGACACCAGAAGCTTCAGCCTTCGGATTAGCTTTTAAGTCTTGGACTTCCGCCACAAGAAGAATATATTCCAAAAGTTCATCTATACCTAAGCCTTGAAGCGCTGAAACTTTTACTGTAATAGTATCACCGCCCCATTCTTCCGGAACAAGGCCGTGTTCTGTCAATTGCTGTAAAATCTTGTCAGGATTAGCACCAGGTTTATCAATCTTGTTAACTGCAACAATTATTGGTACTTCAGCGGCTTTAGCGTGGTTTATAGCCTCTATTGTCTGAGGCATAATCCCGTCATCTGCCGCAACAACAAGAATTGCAATATCTGTAGCTTTCGCACCGCGCGCACGCATTTCTGTAAACGCTTCGTGGCCCGGAGTATCAACAAACACAATCTTTTTGTCCTTGCTGTTATCCAAATATACAGTGTAAGCACCGATTGATTGTGTAATTCCGCCGACTTCTGTGGCAACGATTTTGTGCTTAGAGGCCCGAATACTGTCCAAAAGGGTTGTTTTACCGTGGTCTACGTGCCCCATAATACTAACTACAGGCGCACGTTTTTTTAATAATTTTTTGTCTACTTCAGTTAAAGCTTTATTTTTTTGTTCTTTCTCGAGTTCTTCTTCCATGTATGCTTCAAGATCTTCTTCAAGTACTTCAAGCTCATATTCTGCGCAGATTTTTTTGATGACGTCCACATCAATAAGCTGGTTAACAGTTGCCATAACCCCTTGCATCATAAGAAATTTAACAATTTCAGCAGGTGTTCTTTGAATTTTGTCTGATAATTCGCTTATAGTCATCGGCTGGTTTACGACAATTTGCGTAACTTGTTCAATTTCGTCTTCTTTTTGGGTACGTTTTTTATGTTTTTGAGCCGCTGCTTTTTCTAAGGAAATTCTTTCTTGTTCTTCTTTTTTTGAATTAAAATCTTTCTCTTTTTTCTTTCCATCCGGACGGCGGCGACCTGCACCCTTATTGTCATAAATATCTTGTGAAATTATGTGGCGCTGGATTGGTTTTCTTTCGCTGGAAGCAGC
>USGC01000145.1 GCA_900554095.1 uncultured bacterium | reverse complement strand
TAATTCTTGGCAATATGGGTGAACTAGGTGAAGATGAAATTGAAATTCATAAAAATGTCGGCAAATATTTGTCTGATTTTATCAAAACTTATAAGTCCAAAGAGCCTATAATTTTGACGGTCGGAAAACTTGCTGCGAAAATTGGTGAAGAATTGGTGAAGGCGGGTGCTATTGTAAAGAATTTTGAAAATAACGCCTCCGTATCAAGTTACATTCTTGCTAATGATTTTGGAGGTTGTACAATATTTTTAAAAGCATCAAGAGCGATGAAATTTGAAGAAATAATTGAAAATTTAAAGAGGGAAATATAAAAAGATGATTATGATAGCAGTGGCATTTTTGCTTGGTATGATACTCTGCCTTTTGGGCGGTGTGCCTTATATATCTTTTTTAAAGAAAAAAATGATAGGACAATATGTAAAAGATGTTGCCCCTGAAACGCACCAGAAAAAAGAAGGAACGCCGACAACAGGCGGTGTATTCATTATAGCTGCAATTGCTGCTGCCTCTGTGATAACGCTTGCTTTAGCTCAAAGGCTCTCTGATGAGGCGTTTATAATCTTAATCACTTTGCTTTTCTATGCATTTGCAGGATTTCAGGACGATTATTTGAAGTTAAAAGGAAAGCATAATGATGGACTGAGCGCTCGCGGAAAACTTTTAAGACAAATTGCTATAGCACTTTTGCCAACAATATACGTAATGATGACAAGCGATCACGGAACTGAATTTTTAATTGGACATTATGCAGTAGATTTGAAGTGGTTTTATCCGATTTTTGCAGTATTTGTAATTACAGGTTCATCAAATGCGTATAATCTTACCGATGGCTTAGACGGTTTGGCAGCGTCTACGGGGATTTTTGCTTTTGCTGCGTTTGCACTAATTCTATTGTATGGCGGACATCCGGGGGCCGGAATAATTTCAGCAACTGTTGCAGGTGCGCTTTTTGGATTTTTGAAATATAACAAGCCAAAAGCCGAAGTTTTTATGGGAGATACGGGGTCTTTGGCAATTGGAGGGCTTCTTGGAACCCTTGCCGTAATTGGAAAATTTGAATTTTTACTAATTTTTCTTGGCGGTGTTTTTGTAATGGAAACTTTGTCTGTCATATTGCAGGTCGCAAGCTTCAGAACAACCGGCAAAAGAATTTTTAAAATGTCTCCAATCCACCATCATTTTGAACTTTGCGGATGGAGTGAGAAAAAAATTGTAATAGTATTCGCTGCATTTTCAGCATTGCTAAGCGCTTTTGCAGTTTTGTTATTTAAGTATTTATTTGTATAAAGGAAGTGTTGATGATTTCAAACTGGTATGATAAAAAAGTTTTAGTTTTAGGGTTGTCAAAAAGTGGGATTGCAGCGGCAAAGTATTTGAATAAACACGGCGCGGACGTTTTCATAACAGAAAGCCGCGAGCAAAAAAGTGATGATATTGAGAACATTCAAGCGCTAAACGCTTCAGGGATAAAAGTTGAAATGGGCGGGCACAGTGATGAGTTTATTAAAAATGCCTATATTGCAGTTACAAGCCCAGGAATTCCGCCGAATGCTGAAATTATGAAACGGTTGAAGCTTGAAAAAATTCATGTGATATCTGAAATCGAATTAGCTTTTACCCAAAGTGCAAAGCCGGTTATTGCAATCACAGGGACAAACGGCAAAACAACGACCACTGCTTTAACAGCTCATATTCTGAACCAAGAATACAAAGCTATTCCGTGTGGAAATTACGGAAAACCGCCTTGTGATTTAATTGATGAGGATTTAGACTTTTTTGTATGTGAATGCAGCTCATTTCAGTTAGAATACAGCGACTCGTTTACTCCTCAAATCTCAGTATGGACAAACTTTACGCCCGATCACATTAACTGGCATGGAAATCTTGAAAACTACTTTAACGCAAAAGCAAAAATTTTTAAAACTCCGCAAGCGCCGGCATTTTCAGTGTTAAATGCAAAAGATGAAAAATTAAAAGACTTTTCGGCTCACTGTAACGGTACTGTATTTATGTTTGCCGGAGACGTTGGAGAAAATTGTTGTTATGAAAAAGATAACGCAATATTTTTCAAGCGCGGCGGCAAAGAAGAAAAAATTATTGATTTAAGCGACTGCCCTCTGATTGGTGAACATAACTATCAGAATGTTATGTGCGCTGTTGTTGTTGCTAAACTTGAAGGAATTTCAAATGAAAAGATTAGAAATGGCATAATGACTTTTGTTGTGCCGGAGCATAGATTAGAAAAATTCGCTCAAAAAGACGGAATTGTTTTCTATAATGATTCAAAAGCTACAAATCCGGAAGCCGCACTCGTTGCAATCCGTTCATTTGACAGGCAGAATGTTGTTTTAATCGCAGGCGGACGCGATAAAAATACGGATTTAAGAGAGTTTGTGGAAGCTGTTAAAAAACATATTAAAACAGTTATTCTAATCGGAGAAGCAGCCGATAGATTTGAAGAAAATCTTAAAGCCGGTGAATTTGAAAATATCATCCGGGAACCTTCATTGCAAAGAGCTGTAGACAAAGCTATTACGCTTCATCCGGATGTTGTATTGCTTTCACCTGCTTGTGCAAGTTTTGATATGTTCAGCGGATACGAAGAAAGAGGAAAGGTTTTTAAAGAATATGTCCTATCAAAGATCTGATAGATTTAGAAATGAGCGCAGAGAAAGAGATAACCGTCAGCCTGTTCAAAGTGTTATAATTTCAGCCCCTGACAGAACACTTTTGATAGTTGTTACTTTTTTGGTAATTATAGGTTTCCTGGCGATATTTTCTGCATCAGCGCCAAAGTGTCTTGATGAAGGCAGTAACCCTGCACAATTCTTAATCAAACAGATTTTGTCTTTTATTGTAGGATTTATAGGGCTTAAATTTTTTACAAATTACGATTACAAGAAGCTTCCGCAGTGGAATTCTATTTTAACAATAGGAATTATTCTTGCGCTTATTCTTGTTGATTTTACGCCGCTGGGGGTTACTGTTAACGGTGCAAAGCGGTGGATAAACCTTTTAGGGTTTCAATTGCAACCGTCCGAATTTGCAAAACCCGCAGTTGTAATGCTTTTGGCTTATGCACTAAAAGATAACGCCAACCTTTTAGATGATTCTAAATGGGTAAAAGCATTTATTCCTATCCTGATTATGCTGGCATTTATATTTATGCAGCCAAACTTGTCAATGGTTATTTTGCTTTTATCCGTTTCGGTTGTGTTGTTTTTGTGCGCAGGGGGCTCTTTAAAGTTGTTTTTCAGTTGTCTTGGCGCCGGAATTGCGACTGTAGCCGTGGCTTTTGCAACTATCATTAAACCCTATCAGCTTCAGCGTCTAAAAATATGGCGGCATCCGGAAGTTGATCCGCAGGGGGCGGGGTATAATATAATCCAATCACTTATTGCCTTTGCGTCTGGCGGGTTTAACGGCGTGGGATACGGAGGATCAATACAAAAACTTTCATACCTGCCGGAATGCCACACTGACTTCATTTTCGCAATTATAGCTGAAGAGACAGGATTTATAGGGTGCATATTGGTTATAGGCTTGTTTTGGACACTTGTGCATAGAGGTCTTATAATAGCCTCAAGATGCCCTGATATGTACGGTAAACTCCTTGCGATAGGCATAACTTTTTCAATAGGATTTCAAGCCTTTTTGAATATAAGTGTTGCAAGTTCGTTTTTGCCAACAACGGGCGTGCCGCTGCCTTTTATAAGCTACGGCGGTTCATCACTTATTGTTTCATTGTGGATGATTGGAATACTTTTAAACATATCTAAAAAAAGAATTAAAAAAATAAGGAATACATCTGATGTCTAAATTTACTTATTTTATAACAGGCGGCGGTACAGGCGGTCATATATATCCGGCAATTGCTGTTGCAGACGCACTTATGGCTGATGCTGATACAAAAAAGATATTTTACATTGGAAACCCCAATAACCTTGAATATAATATTGTTAAAGATAAAGGGCTTGAATTTTTGCCGGTGAACGTTCACGGAATGCCGAGAACGTTTGGTTTAGATTTTGTAAAATGGGCGTTTCAGTTGGGACTGGCCTGGCTTAAGTGCGGTTACTATCTTTTAAAACACAAACCTGATGCGGTTTTTGGAACTGGTGGTTATGTATCGGCTCCAATACTTTTGGCGTGTAATACTTTAAAAAAAGTGCCGTATATGCTTCACGATTGCGATGCGCAGCCCGGACTTGTTACAAGGAAATTTGCTCCCGGAGCGAAGTGTGTTTCTCTTGCCTTTGATTGTGCAAAAAATGTTTTAAATAATCCTAATTGCTATGTTAACGGCAATCCCATTAGAGAAAAGTTTAAAACTTTAACAAAACAGCAGGCAAGAGCAGACCTGGGCCTTTGTGATAAAACAACACTTTGCATAATGGGAGGCTCGCAAGGGGCAAAAACGATTAACGATGCAGCTGTTGAGATTTTAAAAACTTTATCAAAAGAATTTGATATGCAAATAATATTTCAAACAGGCCGCAAAAATTTTGACCGTTCAGTTGAACAGCTTTTAAAACTTTATCCTGACTATGAGCAAGACAAAAATATAATTATAAAGCCTTATTATGACGACATGGCAACTGTTTTGAAAGCTTCAGATATTGCAGTTTCTCGTTCAGGCTCACTGAGTTTGTCCGAAATTTGTGCAAGCGGGGCGGCTTCTATTTTAATCCCGTATCCGCACGCCGCCTCAGATCATCAACGCAAAAACGCCCGATATATGTGTGAAAACGGGGCGTCGATTTATCTGGAAGACGACGAGACAAATGAGATGACCCTTTTGAATATTATAAAGGAATTACATCTGCACAGAGAAAAAATGCAAGAACTCCAAAAAAATGCAGAAAGATTGGCAAAATTCGATGGCGCCAAGGTTATCGTAAAGCAATTAAAATCGTTAATACTTGAAAAATAAAACGAAATAAGATATAATGATAATAGTTAATAAGTTAAAGAGTTAAAAAGGAGGCAAAAAGCATGAATAGACGACAATCGTTGGGGGGGG
>USGC01000144.1 GCA_900554095.1 uncultured bacterium | reverse complement strand
CAGATGCGCCGCTCAGACAGTGCTCGCTCACCGTTCTCAAGCTTAAGTGCCAGTAGTTGTTTTAATAATAATAATATTAAAGCACTTCTGCGATTGATTTTTTGTAATCCGGGCGCAGAATGCCGACTTCGGTAATAATTCCCGTAATCAATTCCGCCGGTGTTACGTCAAAGCCCGGGTTGATTACGTTCACCTCAGGTGCGCAGATAATTTTTCCGTTAATATGCGTAACTTCTTCTCTTGAACGTTCTTCAATCGGAATTTCATCACCTGATTTTATTGACGGGTCTATAGTCGAAAGCGGCGCTGCTATATAAAACGGTATATTATGATATTTAGCGGCAATTGCGACAGTATATGTGCCGATTTTGTTTGCGGTATCACCGTTTGCGGCAATTCTGTCGGCGCCCACGACAACCATATCAATCATGCCTTTTTTCATAAAATACGAGCACATGCCGTCTGTTATTAAAGTCGTCGGAATTCCGTCCATCGTAAGTTCAAGTGTCGTAATCCTTGCACCCTGCTGTCTTGGGCGGGTTTCGTCCGCAAAAACCTGGATTGTATTGTCTTTTGCAAATGCACTTCTTACAACGCCAAGCGCCGTTCCATAGCCCACTGTAGCCAGCGCGCCTGCGTTGCAGTGTGTAAGAATTGACGCGCCTTTTGGCACTACTTCAGCCCCGTAATCGCCTATTCTTTTATTAATTTCCACGTCTTCTTTTTCAAGTTTAATACCATTTTGCTTTAATTCTTCAACAATTCCCTCTATCGGTGCGGTCGAATTTTTGATAATTTCCTTTTGTTTATCAACAGCCCACATCAAGTTTACGGCTGTCGGGCGCGAGCTTGCCATGTAATCCGCTTTTTCAAGAAGTTTATTCACAAATTCATCACGCGAAAGGTTCTGTTCGGCCAATTCCTGAGCGTACAAAACAACCCCGTGAGCCCCTGCAACACCGATGGCAGGCGCGCCCCTTACTATCATTGTTCTGATAGCCTTGAACATTTCATCGCCTGTTTTAATTTCAACGTATTTGAATTCATATGGCAAAACAGTTTGATCTACCATTCTTGAAAAATTATCTACCCACTCGATTGTTTTTATTTTTGAATGAAATTCGCTCATTTATCCTGCTTTCTTATATAAAATTGTTCTTGACTTTCAACGTTATCGTTGTTTAGTGTTTTCAAAAAATCCAAAAGGTAAAAAGTTACAAACCCGGTAAAGGCATTCACGACAGCGGACAAAACCGCCATGAATACAGCCAGCAAAAGAATTATTCCAAAAGTCCCGTTTGACACAAGCAATGTAACGCCGGCGTTCGGTGAATACTTAAATACTTTCGCAAGCACAACCACAATTGGCACATACAGTGCACAAAATGCCAAAAATGACATAAACCCGATAATCCCGCCCATTACAGTACTTTGCCTAACCGTCATCATCTCCAAAATATTATGCTTTTTCAGAAAAACAATTACAAACGGCGCCGCCGCTGTAATCAGGAGCCAAAACGCAACTTCACCAGCAAACGGAATTATTGCAAGCACACCGGCAAGTATGCCGATGAATACGCTTAGCAATGAAACTATTTTTAATATGGGTTTATTCATTTTCTCTCTTTCTTATAAAAAATTATATCATAGATATAATTATTTAATTTTGATAGGCGATCTTGAGCCAAAATTGGTTTTAGCTTTTTCTGCAAGTGATTTAAGCTTGTCTATTTCTTTATTTTTCAAATAGATATTGCCCAAAAGTGGATATGCATTTTTAAAGTTCGGATAATTATTTACTATATATTCTAATTGTTCTTGCGCTCTGTCGGTTTTACCTCTGTAATAGTTTGTATAGGCAACAAGGTATGCATTAATCGGCTCCGGCGATTTTTCGTAAGCCTTCATTGCGTAATCAAAAGCGCTGTCGTAATCCTTTTGGTTAATATTAATTACAGCCATTGAATAATAAATATAAGTTACGGATTTGGCATCTGTAGCCATAGAAAGTCCTCTTTTGTAGTAGGCTAGTGCACGGCTATAATCTTTTTGTGCATAGTATTTGTTAGCGTCTGCAATTACATCATCAAGCGGATCTTTAGACGCTTCATTGGAAAGCTTTGTTATTAAGTACTGGTGTATAGCATAATCAGATTGACCTTTAATATCTGCCGGGTTTAAAAGCTGTTGTTCTTGTGCCGCTGTATAAGGCTTATTTGTAACATCAGCTTTGAATTTATATAAAAGCTTTAATGTGTAAACATCGGACGAAGACACATTATATCTGCTAGTCAAAAATGCACTGTTCATTACATCAATCATACTTGAACTATTTTCAGCAATGCCAAGAGCATGACCTGCCTGGTGCTGTGCAACTCTCATAATCTGGTCAGCAGAAAGAGTTTTTCCGTTACAGTCATTCAAAGGTATAACAACCTCCGCCTGATATAAAAGATTGTTACGGTCGTAGCTGAAATGAGTTGAACCAACTTCTTTATTATTTGTACAATCGAATTGTGAGGTTAACTTAACGGCAATGTTCGCTTGCGAAGTATTATTTACAAACAAAAAAGTTACAAAATTCTCAGAAGCTGACTGCCAATTACTAAAACCGTTTCTAACCGCATCAACAAAAGTCGGATCTGAAACTTCACTTGAATCTATTGCAACTCTCAGCGGGAATGTCTCAGTATTCCATAAAACTAAATTGTTAGTCCGAGCAGCATTATGTAAATAATTTGTACCAATATTAACAGTTTTTTTGCTTTGTTCTCTAATTACAGGCACTGTTCCGGAAGTATCAACTTGCGCCGAAAAAGAGTCTTGTTTGCTTTCGTTATTTGAGAAATCTTGGAGCTGAATATTTTTATCGGAATTATGTGTCTTATTATAATCAATTGTCTGCTCGTCTTGGCTCTGCTTTTCTTTTGCATTGTCGGCAATCACGTTTGAACTCCAGATAAAAAATCCAATAAGACCAACTATGAATACTGTAAAAATAACAAACATTTTTTGTCTATACATAATATCTTCCTCATATATCTTCTAAACATTAACAAGTTGAATTGCACCGCAGCGTGTATGACATATCGCAATAGCAATAGAATCCACTGTATCATCAAGCTTTGGCAGAACATCACAGCCCAAAGACAGCTTAACCATTTGCTCAACTTCCTTTTTATCAGCCCGACCGTAACCTGTCAAAACTTGTTTAACTTCCATAGGCGTGTATTCAAAAATAGGAATGTTGAATTGCTCTAAGACCGTAAGAATTACCCCTCTGGCGTGCGCAACCGGCATAACAGTGGTTTGATTTCTGAAAAAAAACAGTTTTTCAATCGCTGCGACATCGGGTTTGTATGTTTCAACAATGGTTGTAATGTCGTTAAATATCTCCAAAAGTCTTGCTGATTCTCTTTCGCCTTTTGGTGTCTGGATTGAACCTGAATTTAAAAGCGTAACTTCATCATTTTCATACTCTATCAAACTGTAACCGACAATTGCCATGCCAGGGTCAATACCAAGAATTTTCATAATTTTTATTATAACGTATTGCCCTCATTTGCGCAACTTCTTGTCAAAAATATGAAGGAAATTTACATTTTACTTGATTAAAAAAAATTCTCATGCTACGATACTGGCACGAACAATTTACTAATTAGGGTAGTGAGGTCAAAAAAATGAAAAGTTCAACTATCAGAAGATCAAATTTATCTAAGGAGAAGATGGCCGTATTAGAAGCACTTTCAAAATATAGACAAGATTCTTACGATAATACTCCGAACGTATACGTTAGACCAAACAAAGAAAAAGAATTAGATGTGCTTTGGCAGAATTTTAAATTAAGCCAAAGAAACGAAAAATCGCCTAGTGTTTATCTTGCAACTGGTTTTGCTGCAGGCGTTATTACTATGTTGGTTTTATTCGCATTAATCAACATCTCAACACACGTTGTTTCACCTGATGACCAAAATCAAATATTTAATCCGGCAAGAGTAAATGCAACCGCTAAAAACGAAAAATTAAATTTAATCCCGGCAAGCGAAAAACCAGCTCCAGTAGAAACTTCAAACGAAGTTTATACAGTTCAAAGCGGTGATACAATGGAAAGTATTTTAATCAGATTTTACGGCGGATATAGCAAAGAAAAAGCTTGGGCGGTTATGAACGCAAACAACATGACAAATCCAAACAAACTTTCAATCGGCCAAAAGTTAACAATTCCAATGAAAAAATAAGATTTTAAATGAATAAAAAGACCCGCGCATTTACGGGTCTTTTTTTACAATTTAACCGGATAATCATCTTTAATTTCCCAGCCATCGTGCATGATTAAAGAGGAACAATAACGGTGAGCAAAATCGCCTGTATCAACAGCACAGCCATACTGGCTATTATTAATATACTCATCACGTGATAAATCCGTCTTAACAGGGCCTAATTTATTTTTGTACAAAATAAAAGTAAATGAATTCTTTCCGTCTGTTGCACCGCCGGCACTTGCTGCGACATTGAAATCCTTATCCAAACACTCCCTTAAATTTACGCAATAGATGACCTGCATGTTAATTTCGGTTTTGCTCATCGACTTAATTCCGGCGCCACTGCCGTCAGCAAAATCTACTAAAAACCAGCCGTTTTTTGTATAAGTTCTTTGGTCTTTAAACTCTTTTCTGAAATAAATCTCCCACCAATCTGCGAGGGAATCCGGATCATGATCTTTCACAGGGGGAGGGATTTGACTAAAATCACCATTGCGGACTTGAGAATACTGAACTGCTTGAGAAAATGTACTATAAAACTTTTTCAAAGAAGTTACGATTTGTACTTTTCTGTGCTTTGCCATCAAAGAAGGAAGCGTCATCGCTGCAACTACACCGATTATACCGAGGGTTATCAAAACCTCTGCTAAAGTAAAGGCTATCTTTGATTTTGTTGGGCTAAAAGCCCAACCTACTTCTGAGGTTATACGCCTGTAGGTTGGGGGTTCTACCCCAACATTTTTTCCTTTAAGCGGTATGAACCCGCGAGCCCCCCCCC
>USGC01000143.1 GCA_900554095.1 uncultured bacterium | reverse complement strand
GGGGGGCTCGCGGGTTTTTACCGCTTAAAGGAAGAAATCTTGGGGTAGAAAGCCCAACCTACAAAGATATAACCTCAGAAGAAGTAGGTTGGGCTTTCAGCCCAACAAAAACTGCCTTTACATTAGCAGAAGTTTTAATAACCATTTGCATAATCGGCGTAGTCGCAGCGTTGACACTTCCGACCTTAATCCAAAAACACGCAAATAAAGTCGTTGAAACGCGCTTGGCAAAATTCTACTCCGCAATAAACCAGGCGATAACCTTAGCAGAAGTGGATTACGGAGACAGAGAATACTGGTATGCAAAGTACGACGATCTTGATACCGACATAAAAAACCGCCCTGTCAAAGGCAAAACCAACCGCGAAAAGTGGGTAAACAAATACCTTGCGCCGTACATGAAAATAACTGAAACAAAATACAATTCAGAAGGTTATCCAATATTTTATCTTGCAGATGGCGGCTGCTTTGCGTTTATCAATAGTACAAGTTTATACGATTGGCGTTTTTATACAAAGGATTATTTTAAATGTAAAAAAGGCGAAGAGCGTTATTCAGAGGTAAACACGGGTGTTTGTGATTTTACTTTTAACTATGCACCTGATGCTTATAAAAAATATGCAAGCTTTGCAAATGTAAGTCGTAACTTTGAGCCTTTTAAATATTCATGGGATGGTACTCTGGAAGGGTTTAAAAATGGAATTCAATATTCAGACGGATATCGTGCGTGCAACGAAAGAAACAAAGCTTTCTGTGCTGCTTACATCCAATACAACGGCTGGAAAATTCCCGATGATTACCCTGTCAAAGTCAGCTATTAAAAAAAATCTTTTCGTGCTATAATCGACGTATGGACAGAAAAGAATTTGTTAAGGCAAAACGTATCGTAATCAAACTCGGAACGAATATTCTCAGAAACGATGAGGGGAATGTTTCTTTACCAAGAATTTATTCTTTTATTGAAGACATTTCTTCACTTGTGAATGCAGGAAAAGAAGTTATTTTAGTAACATCTGGGGCTGTGGGATTGGGCAAAAAGAGGCTGGGGCTTGAAGGTACAACCGGAACGGCGCTTAAACAAGCATGTGCGGCTATTGGACAGAGCAAATTGATGAAAATTTACGAAAGCGGTTTTGATACTTACAATCTTGTGGCAGCGCAAATCCTTTTGACAGAAGACGATTTCTCGCTCCGTAAAAGGTATTTGAGCCTCAGAACAACATTGAATAAACTTCTGGAATTGGGGGCAATCCCGATTATTAACCAAAATGACACGGTTTCTACTATTGAAGTTGATGAAATGTATGAGCATATGCAGGTTTGTTTTTCAGACAATGATAAGCTTTCAGCGCTTGTGGCAAGCGAGCTTGATGCGGATTTGCTTCTTATACTTTCTGATGTTGACGGGCTTTATGACAAAAACCCTGATGCAAAGATTATTAATGTTGTAGAAGAAGTTAGTGATGAAATTCTTTCTCTCGGCACCGACGCTTCAGCAGGCGGAAGGGGCGGTATGAGAACTAAGCTAAAGGCTGCAAGGCTTGTAACGCGTTTTGGTGGAAAGGTTTTGATTGCAAACGGAAAAATACCTTTTGTGATTAAAAAAGTTTTTGCCGGCGAAAACATAGGAACAATGTTCTTGCCGCAGACCGAAGGTTTATCTGATAAAAAACGCTGGATTGGCTATGCTACAAATATTATAGGCAAAATTACGGTCAACAGCGGCGCTAAAAAGGCGCTTGTTGAAAAAGAAAAAAGCCTTCTGCCGATTGGCGTAACAGAAATTACAAACGAATTCAAAAAAGGTGATGTTGTATCAATTCTTGACGAGGATGGAAATGAATTTGCGCGTGGAATTACGAATTACGATTCAGAGGCGTGCTGCAAAGTTATTGGCTGCCACTCGGATGATATTATTAAAATCCTCGGTTTCAAAACTTACGATGCAATTATCACGCGCGACAATATAACAATTTTATAACAGGAGAGATATGCAAAACTTTATTGATATCGCAAAAGCGGCTAAAAAAGCTTCACTAGAGATAGCCGACCTTTCAACAGAACTTAAAAACAAAGCCCTGAACGCGGTTGCCGACGCTATCGAAAACAATCGTGAAGATATATTTTCTGCAAACAGAAAAGACTTAAAAGAGGCCGAAAGTTTTGTGGAAAGCGGAAAGCTTTCAAAAGCAACATTTAACAGACTAAAGCTTGACGAAAACAAAATGCGCGATATGATTAAAGGCATACGCGAGATTGCAGAACTCGAAGACCCGGTAAATAAGAAACTTTTAGTGAGGGAGCTTGACAAAGACCTGACGCTTTATAAGGTTTCCTGTCCGATTGGTGTTCTTGGAATTATATTTGAAGCGCGGCCGGACGTTATAGCGCAGATTTCGTCCCTTGCAATCAAATCCTCTAATGCAGTAATTTTGAAGGGCGGCAAGGAATCCGTCAACACAAACAAAACTATTTTAAACATAATTAATAGTGCGCTTGAAAATGTTGAGGGTTTTCCGAAAAACGTGCTTTCTCAAGTATATACTCATGACGATGTTTCCGAAATGCTTAAATGCGATAAGTACATTAACCTTATAATCCCGCGCGGAGGAAACAAACTCGTAAAATATATTAAAGAAAATACAAAAATTCCTGTTCTGGGCCATGCGGACGGAATTTGCCATATTTTTGCAGATGAGAGTGCTGACCTTGAATTAGCACAAAAAATTATAATTGATGCGAAAACTCAGTATCCGAGTGCATGCAATGCTGTTGAAACGCTTTTAATTCACGAAAAATTCCCGGCGATTGATACACTTTTGGCGGCGCTGCAACTTGAGGAAATAAAGCTTGTTGATAATCCTGAAAGCTGGGCTTTTGAATATGGAGACAAAATCTTAGCTTTTAAAATAGTTAAAGATTTAGACGAAGCAATCGAACATATTAACACATACGGTTCAGGGCATACAGATTGTATTATAACAGAAAATGCGGCTAATGCCGATAAGTTTATGAACAAAGTTGATTCAGCAGGCGTTTATTGGAATGCGTCAACACGTTTTGCCGATGGTTTCAGATACGGTTTTGGGGCAGAAGTCGGGATTTCTACCAACAAAACCCACGCCCGCGGGCCTGTTGGACTTGAAGGTTTAACAATTTATAAATATAAACTAATTGGAAACGGGCATGTTGTGGCGGATTACGCTGAAGGCCGAAAACAATTTCATCACAAAGACATTAATAATTAGTTTTTACCATTAAGGATTTTTTGTGATAAAATAGAAATGTGGCTAATTTTGGAGGACAAACTTTGTTAAAAGGACCGTTTTTAGACAGGAATTGGATGGGGCAGAACCCTGATTATGAAAGCGCTGATATTGTAATGCTGGGGCTTCCTTTTGATGGAACTGTTTCTTATCGTCCCGGTTCGCGGTTTGCGCCTGAACAAATCCGGCTTGCAAGCTGGGGGTTGGAGGAATACTCTCCGAATTTTGACAAACATCTCAGTGATGTAAATTTCCACGATGCAGGGGATTTAGAACTTCCACTCGGCAATACATATAAATCACTTGATGTAATTGAACAAAATGTTGAAGAAATTTACCACGATGGCAAAAAGGTTTTTGGCATTGGCGGGGAGCACTTGGTAACTTTGCCTGAAATCAAAGCAGTTTCTAAATTCTACAAAGATTTAGCAATAGTGCACTTTGACGCTCATACTGATTTAAGAGAGGAGTATTTGGGTGAAGAAATGTCGCATTCTGCGGTTATCAGGCACGCTTCAAAAATCGTTGGCGCTCAAAACCTTAAACAAATCGGCATAAGATCAGGTATGAAAGAAGAATTTAATTTTATGAGAGAACACCACACTTTGGCTAAAACTTATTCAGACTTAGACAGTTTGAAGGACAAAAAAATATTTGTTACTGTTGATTTGGATGTACTAGATCCTTCTATTATGCCAGGAACAGGAACACCTGAATCCGGAGGATTAAATTTTAATACGCTTATTGGCTGGTTTACTTATTTAAAAGATTTCGACATCATAGGAGCAGATGTTGTGGAACTTGCGCCGGATTACGATGCGTCGGGAGTTTCAACAGCCGTGGCGTCCAAGGTTATTCGCGAATTACTGATGATTTTGTAATCGAATTCCTTGTTGTTAACATCACGAGCCGCGGCTCGTAAATTGAAAGGTTAGCTATGATAGATAGAATAAATTTTTTGAAAGAGCAAATAAATAAACATAATTACCTTTACTATGTTGAAGACAACCCATCTATCAGTGATTTTGAATATGATAAGATGTTTGCGGAACTAAAAGAGCTTGAAGAAAAATATCCGGAACTTAAAACTCCTGACAGCCCAACCCAAAGAGTAGGTTCTGTCAGTGAAAAATTCTTTCCTTATAAGCATAAATACAGGCTTTATAGTCTTGATAATACTTACGATTATGATGAACTTAGAAAATGGTATGACAAGCTTTCAACAAATTTCAATGAGCCGGTAGAGCTAGTGTGCGAACTTAAAATCGACGGGCTTGCAATTTCTTTAACTTATGAAAACGGACTTTTTACAACAGGAGTTACGCGTGGCGATGGGATTACAGGCGAAAACATCACGAACAATTTAAAGACAATTAAAGCCATACCTCTCAAACTCTTTCAGCCGGAAAGCCTTGAAGTGCGCGGAGAAGTTTATATGCCTAAAACTTCTTTTGAAAAGTTAAATGAAGAAAACGCAGTTCTTGGCGAGAAAGTCTTTGCAAACCCAAGAAACGCTGCTGCCGGCTCAATTCGACAGTTAGACAGCTCGGTTACGGCACAGCGTGATTTGTCAATTTTTGTATACAATGGCTCGTTTGATCAGGTTAAAAACCCTCCCCAAACGCATTATGAGGGGATGATGTACCTTAAAGAACTTGGCTTTAGGGTAAATCCGAACATGAAGTTATGCAAGAATATTGAAGAGGCCATTGATTACTGCCGCGAGTGGGAAACTCAAAGGTATGATTTGAATTATGCAACAGATGGTGTTGTTATAAAAGTA
>USGC01000142.1 GCA_900554095.1 uncultured bacterium | reverse complement strand
CCCCCCCCAAGGATTGTTGACTATTCATGGTTTTCAGCTCCTTTCGTTTTTGCTTTTATTATAACATATTTTTTCGATTTTTCAAGTGTATTTAAAAAAGGCTGACGTTTTTCAAATGCTCGATTTTTAACTCCGGTTTAATTGTTATTCCTATTACGTCAATTCTGTATTTTTTAACTTTGTTTTCACTTGTATAATACTGCACGCCTTTGTATATATTCTCAAATTTCGTCTTTGTAATCGCTTCCATCGGCGTGCCAAAAGCATTTGTTTTTCTGGTTTTCACCTCTACAAAAACGTGGGTATCTTTGTATAGTGCGATTATATCAATTTCGCAAAACCTTGAATAGTGCTTGTTGCGCTCTATGATTTTGTAACCCTGCTTTTCTAAATATCGGCAGGCAAGATCCTCTCCACTATCACCGAATTTTCTGTTATTCATCTCTTAACTCCCGATTGAGATTTTATTGTTTAATACTTTTTCTTGCATATTTTGTTACGTCAATCAGCTTTGAAACATCTTCTACGATACAATTCCGCGTCCAGCGTGCAGGGCAGATATCAATGCCGCCCCTTCTTGTATACAACGCGCATACAAATAATTCATCATCTTTATCTAATATATCGTATAGTCTTTTGAATATCATTTCGCAGCATTCTTCATGAAAATGAAATTCTGAGCGAAAAGAAATTAAGTATTTTATCAAGCTATCTTCCTTAATATGATTTTTTGAATTGTAATAGATAAACACATCTCCAAAATCCGGCTGGTGTGTAACTCTGCAATTCGACCGCAATGAATCATAGGTTAAAAAATGCTTCTCTGTTTGAAGATTCTTTTCTATTTGTAAAAGTTCCGGCGCTTCTTTGTAATTTTCTGCCTTTATATCTTTTTCATCTATAAACTCCATAAGGTTTACAAATTCCTCGAAAATTTGAATTCTTTCTGCATTATTCTCAATAAAATTTGCTGTTACTTTTGTTTTTAAAACCCTGCTCAAATCTTTTTCAATCATAGACTTGCAAAGCTCCAAACATTCGCTTGTCGCGCGTCCCAGCCTAGTCATATTGAAAGAATTCAAGTATAATTTTAAAGATTTAGACTCAACCAAAAACTCGCTTTCACAATTGTAGTTAAGCTTCAAAAGTCTTGTAACAGGAAGCCCGCTATTTGTAAGACAGGAAAATTCATATGCATGCCAAACATCAAAACCTTCAAACGGAAGGTTTTCACAGTGAATATCGTACTGCTTACGGTTATCGCTTCTTGGTATTGCAACAAGAAGCCCGGGATTGTATTCGTCATTTACGCTAACCTTTTTCCCAAGGTAGGTTGATGCAATTTTTTCAGTTCTATCTTCTTTGTAATTTTTCATAATCACAGAATATCTAAAAAAAATAAATTTCTCAATATTGAATTACAACAAGAGGTTTTAATTAAAAAAAAAAAGCCCCCCAAGATGGAAGTTTGAGGGACTTTATAGAATTAAGAATAATTATGCTATTTCTTCATACGCCGCAGGGTTGTTCAACAAATCGTAATTGATTTCGTTTTCGTTATCCGCAATTGCGGCTGCCACGACCACGTCTGAAGTTACGTTAACAAGCGTTCTCATCATATCTGTAATTCTTTCAATAGTGAACAAGAACGCAAAACCTACAACAAGTTGTTCAGGACTTAATCCCATGCCATTAAGGATTAATGCGATTGTAATTAAGCCGGCACCTGGGATTCCCGCACAAGTTGATGATGCAATTATTGCCAAAAGACAGATTTGGATAAGCAAAAATGGCGTCAATACAACACCGTATGCCTGCGCTAAAAATATTACTGCAACTACCTGAAGCAATGCTGTTCCATCCATATTTAATGTTGCGCCAAGAGGAAGTACAAAACTTGAAATTTTATGTGAAATTCCGCGTTTTTCACAACACGCTATGGTCAAAGGCAATGTAGCTGACGAACTTGCTGTCCCAAATGCGACCATCATTGCTTCTGTTACAGCAGAATAAAGCATTACAACAGAAACCTTTGAAGTTCTTTTCAAGAAAAGAGGATAAACTACAAACAACTGAATTGCAAAACCAATTAACAGAACTAGCAAATACTTGGAAATACTGGAGAAAATTTCTATACCAAAGCTTGAAACAGCGCTTGCGGTTAATGCAAATACGCCAGGTGCCGCAAGAAACATAATCCAGTCAGTAATTTTCATTGTTGCCGCAAATACTGATTCAAAAAACGATACAATCGGACGATTAACATCTCCGACTTTTGCAAGTGCAACGGCAAATATCAGCATAAATACAATAATCGGAACCATATCGCCCGCCGCGATTGAATGGAAAGGATTGTTTGGAATAAAGCCCAGAAAAATATTTAAAATATTTCCCTGTTGCTGCTGCATTGTTGTTGCAACTGAGGCCTGAACTTCTGTTGCTGCATTTGCTGCTATATAATTAGCAGCACCTATGCCGGGCTTCATAATCAAAGCAAGTGCTGCACCGATTGCAACGGCAGCCGTTGTGATTATTCCGTAATAAAGCACCATTTTTGAGCCGAATTTTCCAAGCTGTTTATTATCGCCGACACTTGTAATACCGATTATTATTGCTGATACTACAAGAGGAATTACGACCATCTGGATTAATCTTATGAATACTTGGCCTATAAATGTCAAAATATTCGCAACTAACGGATTTTCATGCGAATGTAGAAATATTCCCACGACAATCCCGGCAATTATTCCAAAAAATATATGCCAGTTCCGCTTAATCCCAAGACCTAGTGCAATAAGTATTTGCATGTGTAATTTCATATATACATAACCTCTTAATTCTTGTTACTTGTCAAGTATACAACTTTTTATTTTAAAATTCAATTTTTTTATAAAAAAATCATTGAATTGACGGATAAATCTATTTTAAACATTTACTTCTTGTTTTTTAAACTGCATTTCGTAAAGTGCTTTGTATGCACCGTTTTCGATATGAAGAAGCTCTTCATGAGAACCAGTTTCTACGATTTCTCCTTGATTGATTACAACAATTTTGTTTGCATTTTGAATTGTTGATAATCTATGTGCAATGACAAATACGGTTTTGTCCTGCATCAAATTGTCTATTGCTTTTTGAACAATTGCTTCTGCTTTATTATCCAAGGCTGATGTAGCTTCATCAAGAATAATAATTGGAGCATCTTTCAAAAATGCACGAGCGATTGCGACACGCTGTTTTTGGCCTCCGGAAAGTAATATTCCGCGCTCGCCGATTTGAGTGTCTAATCCTTCTTGCAAAGTTTTTATGAACTCGTCTAAATATGCCATTTTAACAGCGTTTTCAATTTGTTCCTCTGTTGCATTCTCATTTCCTAACAATATATTTTCTCTTATTGTACCGGAGAACAAGAAGTTATCTTGAAATACCACTGCTATATGATCGCGCAATGAGGTAAGAGTGTATTTTCTTATATCAACGTCATCTATCATTATGCTGCCTGATTTGACATCATAAAAACGAGGAAGAAGGTTGACAATTGTTGTTTTTCCGCCGCCTGAATTCCCTACAAATGCAATGGTTTCACCTTTATGCACTTCAAGGTTAATATTTTTTAATACAGGTACATTGGGGATATATTCAAAGTTGACATCCTTAAATTGAATTTTAGAATGGCTGCGACTTAATATTTGAGCGTTTTCGCTGTCTCTAATGCTAGGCGTTGAATCCAGCACTTCAAAAATCCTTTCAATTGAGAAGAATGAGAATTGTACAGCGTTTAAGTTATTTCCAATATTTTTTACCGGAGTATAGAGCAAAATCAAAGCCGTAATAAATGAAACAAAGTTCCCGCTTGTAATCTGGTTTGTCATAATCAAATGGCTTCCGTAACCGATTGCCGCGGCAATACCTACTGATACAATTACATGCATCATTGGTGATAACCACTGCGTTTTTTGTACCATTTTAATACGTAGATTAAATATGTTTTTCAATATTGTTGAAAATTTATTCGTTTCATTTTTGGCAAGGTTATATGAAATAATAGTTTTATTTCCAGCAAAAACTTCGTTATATTCGGTAATTATTGAAGCATCGGCAAATACTGTTTTTTCCATTACACTTTTTATTCGTTTTTGCAACTTAGCAACTGGCGCAAACGCACACCCTAATACCACAACAGCGATTAAAGCAAGCTGCCATGAGTTGTAGAACAACACACATACCAATGAAATTGATGAAAATATTCTCTGTGTAAATATACTTAAATTATCTAACAAGCCTGCACATGCTATATCCGCCTGGTTATTGAATTGAAAAACTACATCGCCGGAATTTTTGGTATCAAAAAATGAAGTCGGCAATGTCAAAAGCTTTTTGAACATATCATACTTCAGCCCATTCGTAATCTTGCCGCCTACCCAAGTTGACAAATATGATGACATATATTTTAAACCGCCTTGCAAGGACGTAAATGCAACGATACCGAGCGGAATATACCACGGTGAAGCGATGCTTTTTTCAACCATGACTAAATCCATATAAGGCTTTAATGCAAGTGCAATAACAGCATCCAATGAACCGATTGGTATACATATAAGCATAGAACACAGCGCTCTGAACCAAAACGGTTTTACATACGGCCACATGCGGCAATAATTAATCACAAATCGCTGGCTCTTCAATTTATTAATAAATTCGTTACAGTTTATCATTTATATTACATTCTCCCTTATATGCAATCATCACATCTTTTACATGCAATATAAAAATATTAACACAAATAAAAACGGATTTATTATTTTATTAAAATTTATTATCAAATAAAAAATGTTACGTTTTGTAAAAAAAATGTTTATCCGTTGAAATTGCACAAAATAAAAATCTTTTATATTTATAGAGCATAAAAATAAGGAGAGAGCTATGTCCGGCATCGACGGAAATTTTTTCAAATTAAAGTTGAACGCAGTGCAAGGTAAAGAAACCTCGCCAATAAGAAAAAGTGCTGCCAAGCAAGATTCTCGCATGAGCATGAATGGTAGTATTTTTGCGGGTAAGTCAATGGGGGG
>USGC01000141.1 GCA_900554095.1 uncultured bacterium | reverse complement strand
ATCGCAACAAGCATTGCGGTCAGAAAGTTTGCAACCGAAATCCCCGGCACAACCCAGGCGATAAACATAATTACTAAAGCATATCCGACCCATCGTAAAAATAAATACATTTCATAAACTCCTTATTTTTCTGAATTTATTATAAAAGGAGTTTTGTAAAAAAGCATTAGCAGAAAGTAGGATTTTTACTTGTGTTCGGTAACTTTGATGATATGCCAGCCAAAGGGCGAGTATACAGGCTCGGAAACTTCACCGACAGGAAGCGAGAAAGCTTTTTTTTCAAATTCCGGCACCATTTGGCCTTTTCCGAAAAATCCTAAATCACCGCCGCGTTGACCGGAGGGGCAGATTGAATATTTTTGAGCATAATATTCAAAATCACCGCCTTCATCGAGGTCTTTTTTAATTTGAATGGCTTCAGCAGCAGACTTAACGAGGATATGGCTTGCGCGCACCTGAGAGAATTCCTCTGCCGCAAAAACGCTTGAGCACAACAATGCTAATGTTAAAAATAATTTTGTAATAGTTTTAATCATAGAATGATTATACACCCAAAAATTTTTCTGGGCAATTATATTATCGGGCTATGTAATAAATATAAGGCTTGAAATATTGTAACTTATATGCTACAATAATTTTATGAAAGAAATTATTTATTTCCAGTGTTCCAATAATAAAATTCCGTATATTGAATGGTATAAATCTCTTGACAAAAGTTTAAGGCTTATTGTAGACAAAAGAATTTCCAAGATTGAAAGAGGTATTCTTGGTGATTACAAAAGATTATCTGAAAATTTATACGAATTTAAGTTTTCAAACGGATTAAGAATATATTATATGGAAAGAGGTAATAAAATTATTTTATTATTAACAGGCGGTAATAAATCAAGACAGAATAAAGACATTGAATTAGCCCAAAAATATGTGAATGAATATATTGAAAGGACCCAATTATGAATAATAACAAAGAAATTATCTTATTAGAAAGCTTGCCGAAACATCAAGATTATTTTAAGCAGCAATTAAAAGAAGATTCTGAATATGCTCAAATGTGGCTTGATGGGATTTTAGAGGATTATTCCAAAACGAAGGACGTTAATGAGCTTGTTTATAATTTAAAACCTTTAATTGAGTCTAAATATACAATTTGTGAATTTGCTAAAATCATAGGTATTCATCGGATTACTCTTTATAAAATATTTGCAAGAAAAATGATACCTAGTATTGAAGTATTGCATAAAATTTTTATGGGCTTAGGTTATGATATGACGTTGTCGGTAAGTAAAATATAAAAGCAGGCAAGTCGAATACTTGTCTGCTTTTGTGTATAACTGTAAAAAGGATTTTACCCGATGACCGGCGCAACGAAAGTTCTTGCGGCTAAGTCTTTGTCAAGCATTAACAATGCTTTTGCGTCGTCTTTGATTAGTCTTAGGGTTGCTAAAACTCCGCCTACACTTGATTCTTCTTCTACCTGTTCCTTCAGGTACCAATCCAGGAATGAAAGCGCTGCACGGTCTTTTACTTCTTCTGCAACGTCCATTAAGGCATTAATGCGAGATGTTACGTACTGTTCGTGTTTCAATACTTCTTCAAATACTTCCAAAGGTGATGACCATTGGAAAGGCGGTTTGTCAATTGCGCCAAGCTCTATTGTGCCGCCGCGTTCGCTCAAGTAATCATACATGCCCATGGCGTGTGCGTTTTCTTCCTGAACCTGTACGTCCATCCAGTTTACAAAACCATTTAAGTTTAGGCTTTTGAAGTACGCCTGCATTGATAAGTAAAGGTATTTTGAATAAAATTCTTTGTTAATTTGATCGTTAAATGCTTTTTCTAATTTTTCTGAAATCATTTTCTTACTCCTTTTCTTTTATTGTCCTCAAGATGATTTTATCACATAAAATTTTATTGGCGTAAAATTTTTTTAAATGCCTTGTAATTACCTGTTTAGGTAATGCTTTTTTGTTTTTCTTTTTTTATAAAAAAGTTATGATGAATAACTTTGATGCTATGACACCGGTCGATAAACTTTTGATGGTTAAATCCGGGAGTACTGCACTTCATTACGATAAATGGACGGAAGAACACGCTTATCACGGTGTAGGCAGCGCTTCTAACAAAAAATGGATTGCTAAAATTCATCCATCACAGCTTTTGACAAGATCTTTCAAGCGTGCAGTTGATTCAATTGTAACCTTGAATGAAGGCGGAGTTTTTTACCATGAATTCCCAAAAGAAATTCTATCGCCGGATTACGGGGACAAATGGGGCCGATTAGCAAACTATATAGAAATAAACGACCGCGCAATTGCAGAAATGCACGGCGGCCGCTGCTGTTGCGGAATTATCAGCGCTATGAAACTTTTACCGGCAATTCCTCCGTCTGCTAAAAGCTGGGCTAATTGTGTTATACTGTCGCAAATTTGGGAAAATATTTACGGCGACAGTTACAACAAGGGCCCGTTTGAAGAAAATTCGATTTACGGCGTGAAGCTTAATGCGGGTTACAGTGATAATATCATTGATTATTCTATCGCTGACAAGGTTTCACCGGAAGAACAGTTTCGCGCATTTAATGATTTAGCGCATTTTAGGGGAATTAAAACAGGATTTCGCGTGGTAATTTCTGCGGATCAAATGAAAATATCACACGACGGCGGTGAAGATGAACCTTTTGGCTGGTGTAAGCCTGAACATCAAGAACTTTGGATTGAAAGCTGTGTAAAGCTTTGTAAATTAGGCTTTGAAGCGATATTTATTGATTCTGCAAAACATATCGGCGGATATGATTGCGAAAACTATACAGGCGTCGGCGATTTGCCGGAATACGGCCAAATGCAGTATATCTTACAGCAAATCCGCGAACGTTCCGGCATGACAACATTGAGCTTTGTGGGTGAAAAAAGTACAGGAGATTTTGACAGATACAAAAATCTGGGACTTACAGCCGTAACAGCCTTTATTAATCCTGACAATTACTACAGTGTCAAGGATTGGTCCGATAAATTAAAATACAATCGCGAGTATTCGCCTGGTGTGGAAGTCTCAAATGATAACACCGAAGGCGGCACGCCGTATGAGGTGCGCTTAAACCGTATTAGAAATTCGCTTTTTGGATTTGAACTGGCGTCTGATAAACTACCCAGCTTTATGCAGATGGAAGACTTGTTTCCGCTGCGATATGACACAAACACCCACCACTTAATGATGACCAACCCGTCTTACTCTACAGACGGAACCCCCCAAAGTCATTGGTATAATCTTTTTACCCACGATGACGGCATAAATTACAACCACGAGGCTGCTGAGCTTTTTGCCTTTGCCCTCGACAAATAACAAAGAAAGGAAAAGAAAATGACATTCAATCCGTTAAAAGAAAAAGGAATTTCCCTTGACCGCCAACTCCGTACTTGGCGAGATATTGTAAAAAGACCATTTAATAAACTTGATGTTGACTGCTACAGCCGCACAAGACAGATTTTGATGAATGGAATAGAAGTCGAAGCTTGGAATTTCAAACATTGTTTTTCAAGATTCTGCCCTGATGAGGAAGCTTGTAAAATTATTACGCAGTCAAGAAGAATCGAAGATATGCAGCAAACAACCGTAAACTGGCTTACGCCTGCAAATCAGAACGTTCTTGAAACAACTCTTGGCTATGAACAGGTTGCAGTTGACCTGACAGCTTGGCTTGCACAGAACGAGCCTGATGAATATGTTAAAGAAACTTTTAATTTTGGGCTTCTTGAAGACTTTGACCATCTTTACAGATACAGCCAATGGGCATATATGATGCACGGAATTGACCCTAATGACATTATTCAGGCTCAAACCGATGTTGTTGTCAGCCGCCCAACCCAAAACCATCACAACGATAATGTTATGAGATTGAGAAAACATTACGATAAAAATACTGCGTCTCCTCAAACAAAAGTCAACATTATGACGCTTGTTGCTGGCGAACAGCAAACTCATAATTTTTATGCAGAACACGGTATGATGTATGGCAACGATGATTTACGCAGAACTTTCGGTGAAATTTGCGACGTTGAAGAAGAACACGTTTCAATGTATGAATCTTTGATTGATCCTTCTGAAACCATGTTTGAAAAATTGCTTCTTCATGAATTCACAGAAGTTTGCACATACTACAACTGCTACAAAGACGAAGAAGATCCGAAATTAAAACAAATTTGGGAAGAATTTTTGGCATTTGAAATCGAACACCTTCACATTGCATCAGACTTAATTAAAAAGCATGAAGGCCGCGATCCGGAAGAGATTATTGGTACAAAAGTTGTCGAGCCATGCCACTTTGAAAGCCAAAAAGAATATGTAACAGACATACTTTTGAACGAAGCAGACAAGCGTCTTGACGGTACAGAAGATAAGGGTTACACAACGATCGATGAACTGCCTGAAGATTGGGCGAGTTATGAAGTCCAAGAGATAGTTAATGCAGCGGGTTCACCGACTGAAAAAACTATCCAATTAATTACAACATCAATAGGCCGCGACATTGTTTCTGCTTCAAACAAGTTAATCAAAAAGCAGCCTGAAATTGTGCGCATGGGACTTGAAGAAAAAGCCCAAGCGCCGGATACAGTTACAGCAGATGATTACGAAGAAATGCTGTCGAATGACATGCTTGCGTTTTGAAAGATGAAAAAATTTAAAAGAAAGGTGAAATCAATGGGTAAAACTCTTAAAATAATTCTCGGAATTTCAGCTTTTGCAGCCGCAGCAGGCGCTGTCTTTCTTGCAAAAAGCGGAAAGTTTGATGAAATTGTTAAAAAATTTAAAAATCATGAAAATGAATCATGTTCATTAGACTTTGGCAACACGCAGGATAACCTGCACAAAATCGCAATGGATATGAAAAGCGATATTGAACAGAATGCAAAGCGAATTTCCGAAGAACACCACAAAAGACTTCAAAACCATTTAAAAAGATAATTCCAACAACACCCGCAACCCCAGCGGGTGTTTGTTTACATAAATAATATTATTAGAATTAGAATTAAAAAAAACAATTACTGGCACTTAAGCTTGAGGACGGTGAGCGAGCACTGTCTGA
>USGC01000140.1 GCA_900554095.1 uncultured bacterium | reverse complement strand
CCCCCCCCATTGGTTTTTTAGGTAAAATAAATCTTTTCATGTCGTTTCCTCCTTTTATTTTTATTATAACACTTTTTTAAACAATTTCAACATGCCCAAGTTCTTTTGGGGTTCGCAATAAAGTATATACATAATATATGAATTCCAGTTTATTAAGCGTATTTGTTACAATTATTTACAAAAAATTTTAATCTTTAAATTTTAATTTTTGACAATTTTTCGCTAAATATTTTGCGTTTTTTAATTAAAAAATTCAAAAAAACTTTTAAAAACCTTAATTTTTATAAAAATATTCAAAATTTTGTCTTAATATCTCTTTAATATTCGTTTATCGAAGCGCAATTTTTTTTATGCCCGGCTTTTAATATAGTTGTGCTATTGTTATAATATGTGTGTAAAGTAAAACCAGACAATTTTTATGATAGAAAAAGTTCGTGTAAATAGTTTAGATAAAAGAAATACCCCATCTTCACAAAAGTCGATGCCTGTTGTAGAAAAACATCAGCAAGCGTTTACAGGGCTTGGGGAATTTGTTTTGCGCGGAATTCAAGAATGTGAAAAGAAACCTATGGTTAACGTCTCTGTACTTGATCTTTCAACCGCTATTTTACCTCGTACTTATTTTGAAACGGTTGTCGGTTCCAAGAAAATAGATGAAAATGGCAATCCTGTTTTAGATGAAAACGGAAATCAAAAGCGTAATTACAATTTCTTTGGAGGGTTTGAGGCTTTCAGACGTGAGTCATCTGGGCTTATCGTAAATTGTTTAATCCCAAGTTTTATTGTCATGGGTGCAGCTTGGTTGTTTAAGCCTTTGATGGGACAGTTTAACAAATCTAACTTGATTAATACTTGGGCAAATGGTGAGACTTATGACAAAATTTTCAAGTTTTATGATGCGTCTAAAGGTGCAACTAAAGAAAACTTTACAAATACTTACAGAGATATGCTTTTTTCACTTTCCGGGATCGACGGTGATAAAGAAAAACAGTTTAAAGACCTCTTAAAAGGCAATGTTGAAGTTAATCAGGCTTTTGATGACTTGGGAAAAGCTGCATTTGATAATAACAAAAAACTTGCAGCAAAAGCCTATGAAACAATTGTAAAACACACGCATATTTCTGAAAATATTAAATTTGCAGGGGATGAAAAGTATTTCTCTAATAACCTTGAATCACTCTGCAAAGATACAGCAAAAGTCCTTCACGGTGTTAAACAAGAAGGCATTAAAACAACAGAGGATTTATATAAATATATTAAAAATGCCAAAAAACTTGTTAATGCAAAAAGTATTGCCGGTTTAGGAATAATTATTCCGCTTGCAATTTCAATGCAGCCTATTAACAGATGGATTACAAGGAAACTTTCAGGCCGCAAAGGTGCTCCGATTTATAATGATTTCAGCGAAAGAAAAGAGGACCGTGAATTAACCCCAAAAGAAAAATCAGAACTATTAAGACAAAAATTTATATCAGTAGGTTCAATGATAGGTGTTGCCGGCTTGTCAATGTTTATGGACAGACCGAGCCTGAAATCTTTATTCCAATTTAAAGGGCTTTTCCCAACCATGGATCAAGCCCGCATAATCTCAACGGCTACATTTGCAAGCCGTATGGCTGCATCTGAAGATAGAAACGAACTTAGAGAAGCTACAATCCGTGATATCGCAACATTCTCCAGTTTTTATTTCCTGGGTGATTATGCGGCCAAAGCTATTGCATCACTTATTGAAGCTCTTAACGGAGGAAAGGTAAAATTAATTAATCGTTTCGGCAAATCAGACCCGAATGCTAATATCTTTGCTAAATTCTGGAATTGGGCTAAGCATACTTCTCTAAAATCAACTGATGAATTAGCGACACAAAGTGCTAAAAACTTACGTTCAATATGCCAGCTTGGTAATCTGGCATTCTCGCTAATATCCTTAGGCGTGTTTATTCCACTATATACAAGAACACAAACAAATAAAAAAGAACAAGAAAGACTTACGAAATTAAATTCAGCAGCAACGAACGCAGCCTCCGGCGGCGCCGGTACACAGGCTGCCGCGGCAGCGCCGGCTAATACGTCGGCATTTCCGGCAGCCAAAGCGCAATCGTTTAAAGCTTTTTTTAATTCGTAAGGAGAAAATAAAATGAAAATTCAAGGAACATTACCCCAACATATTAATACTGAAAACAAAAAGGAAAAACAGAATGTAAGATTTACAGGAGGTTTTGAAGCCTTTAGTACTGCTTTGAGATTTTTGGATACAAATCAAGCTTGGGGCGCAAATGCAGTAGATCTTGGTTCAATGGTTATTCCTAGAACAACCGTAGATTTTGTAAACCGTGGGCCGGCTGCTGGGGCTGAAACCGGACGCCGTGAATCTGCCGGGACAATTAACCACTCTTTAATTGGTGTTTACGGATCTGCTGCCGGGCTTGCTTTTGCAACATTACTAAATAAGGATTACGGAATAAGAGCTGATAAAATTTTTGCGGACAACGAAACCGTAGATATTGTCGGAACTGCTTTTCACAAGCAAATACATAACGGCTCAAAAAATCCTTTGGAAGATGCTTTAAAAGAAACTTTCTCAAATCTTTCAACTACTGTTGATGGGATTGAAAAAAGACTTGATAATAATCAGGTTGATAATGTTGTTAAGCGTACAATTACAGCTCTTAACAGCAAAGATATTGATAGCCGCACAATTACGGATTCAACCAAAAAGTATCTGGTAAACTATATTAATCAAGCTCTTGGCTCTGAGTCTGATTATAAACTTGCTGCACCTTCAAAAGAAACAACAACTTCATTGTCTACATTTATTGAAAACGTTTATAATCTTTCAAAAGCTTTTACCGAAGAAAGTGTGGTAAAGGCGTTCAAAGCAGCGAAAGATTTTGATAAAAATGAATTTATAAATCGCTTCAAGTCAATGAACAAAAACCGTACAATTGCTGGTATGGCAATAGCTTCCGGTGTGGGTATGACTATTCAACCTTTAAATATATACCTTACAAAGAAAAAAACAGGAAGCGACGGCTTTGTTGGGGTTGAAGGCCGTGAAAAAGACAATTCCGCTAATTTCAAATTGATGAAAGTCTTAGCCTCTGCAATTTTTGGCGGCGGTATTGTCGGGAGCCTTGCAATGCAAGAGGGCGGATTATTAAAGAATATTCAATTCAAAGGAATGATTCCGACCATCAATCAATTTAAACTTATATATGGTTTGACAATTATGTCAAGGTTTATGGTTGCGCGGGACAAAGACGAGCTTCGAGAATCTGTAGTTAAGGATGTTTTAGGCTTTTTGAACTGGCTTGTTCTCGGTAATTTTGTTGCAAAAGGCGTTGTGCTAGCGCTTGACAAAAATAAAGAACTTTTGAAAGATAAAAACGGCGGATGGAATAATTTCTTTAAAACTAAACTTAAAACCCGAGACGAAGTGTTGCTGGCAGGGTTGAAAAAATCAGGAATTGATGCTGTTGAAAATGGAAAGGCATTATCATTCAGTAAAATGCTCAAAAAGCTTCCGGCAAATGAGCTTGGCAAATCTGTAAGAAAGAATTTACGTATTCTAAACATAGCTCAGGTGGCTGGATATTTATATTCTGGCTTAGTCTTAGGTGTTGGAATTCCTAAATTAAACATATACATGACAAATAAATCTGAAGCTAAGCGTCAGGCAATGCTTGCCCAAAAACGCGCTCAAATGTCAGATAATGAACGCATGCTCAGCAGCCAAAATATAGAGTTTTTAAAAAAACAAAATACAGTTTCTAATATGTCTGCATAATTAACTTTTTAATCAATCTGAGCATTTGCGCCGGATACGACTTCAATGATTTCTTGTGTAATGGCAAATTGCCTTGTTTTGTTAAATTCAACAGACAAATCGTGAAGCATTTTTTCGGCATTAGTTGTAGCTGCTGACATTGCAGTCATACGGCTAGCCAATTCGCTTGCCTGTGCTTCCAGAAGGGCCTGGTAAATAATATTTGCAATGTACATTGGAACTACTTTTTGCAAAATATGGTGCATGTCCGGCGTGAATTCCATTAATGGCTCAATTATATTATCATGAAGCCGTTCATAATCATCATTTACGCCTTTTAGCGGTAAAACTTCCCAATTTTCAATAAAATAGCTCATCATGTTTTTGAAACGCGTTGTAATAATTTCTATCCTGTCAATTCTGCCGTCAACAAAATACTCGGCCATGTCTTCAACGATTACGTTTGCGGCTTCACCGGAAGGATTATTAGCAACAGCAAGATATGTCTTGGCCACTTCGCAATTTAATTTAGCGCATTTTCTTTTAAGCGTGCTTACACCTTTTTGTCCTACAATAAAAAGGATTGTTTTAATTCCTTTTGAATTATATTCTTCGACTGTTTTAATTGTTTTGCGGATGATGTTTGCATTGTAAGCACCGGCTAGCCCCTTATTGGATGTTATAACTAACAGCCCAGCTGTCTTTGTTTCTCTAACCTGCAAAAGCGCGGGGTAATTATCAATCGCAGATTTAATCTTTAATGTGCTTACAGAATAACTACCAACAGAGTTAAGAAGCTTTTTAAACATAGTATTGAGCTCTGCCGTGAATGGACGGGACATTTTAACAGTATTTTCGGCTTTTTTCACTTTCGCCGCGGCCACCATTTTCATTGCCCTTGTTATTTTCTGAGTACTTTTAACACTTTGTATTCTGTTTTTGATATCTTTTAAATTTGCCATGATTTACCTTCGGAGTTGGTTTGGATTTAGAATGTTTTCTTAAATTCAATAAGACTTTGCTTTAATTGAGCTTTGTCTTCATCAGAAAGTGCGCTTCCATCATTCAAGTTAGCGGCTAAGTCTTTCAGATTTGCATTTAAGTGGATAAACCATTCTTTTTTAAATTTAGCAATGTCAGTATTTGGAATATCATCAAGTATTCCTTCGTTTGCAGCAAACAATATTGACACCTGCTCTGCGACTGATAGTGGATTGTATTGAGGCTGCTTTAGGACTTCTGTTAATTTTTCTCCACGCAGAAGCTGGTTTTTTGTCGTTTCCTTTTCTTTTCCATAACAGAACTGATAATAAGGGGGATAGC
>USGC01000139.1 GCA_900554095.1 uncultured bacterium | reverse complement strand
CGAAGTTCTGGGCATAGAGAGCCGTTTTGTTTTTGCACGCTCTTTGGAGGAGGCGAGGCTGCTCGCTATGAGCGGCGACGGATATCTGCCTGCCGAAGGAGTGTGTTCCGAGTGCCCTCCGCCGCTTGAAAGAGCTGAGCTGCGCCGTGCCGACGGAACAAAGATAATCCGCTCGTTCAGCGCCTTCTGGATGAAGGACGGAAAGTATGGTTATAAAAGGGCGTATGCGAATAAAGTCAGGCTTGCAATGCTGGCATACTGCGCAGGCTACGGTTTTTCAAGGCACGGCATTTCTTAATTGCACCGCATATATGCCGCAAATAACGGCGTTACCCGGCAAAAAACTGTAACGGGTAATAAGTTAATATTTATATTAAAAAATCAGCCGTCGGGCTTTGCCCGACGGCTTTTATTGTCTGTGCAACGGAGATATAAAATACTGGCTGATATGTAGCAGCAATGTAACAGAGCAGGCGGCAACAGAGAACTTCAAATGAGCATTGCTTTACATAGCGGTGCGCGTATTGGGGATGAAAATCATTGCGGTGAGTTGTGTGGACAGGTAGATGTGGCAAATAACTGAAAAGAACGGGGCAAAGCCCGGCGGTTTTTTATGCCGCGAAAAGCGTAACGCGTCGGAAAGATTAGTTCATATAATGCTAACAGGCGCATACGCGCCAAAGAAAGAGGTGTTTATGTGTTTTTCGGATAAATGCCGCCCCGATGGAATTGAGGCGGATATTATAATAGAAAAAATAGTGTACGACAGGTCAGGCCCGACAGGCCCCACCGGGCCCAAGGGCCCAACAGGTCCGACTGGTCCGACGGGTGCAACAGAGCAGGTTACATAAGGGAAAAACATAACGGCTATTCGGTAAAAGGCAAAGCAGCGGCTTATTAGTCGCTGCTTTTAAAATGGGCGCAATTCTTCTGTTTATGTATTTATAAACGCAGATATTCCACTTCCTCCCTTGATTTATAAAGGGACTTCTGTTATAATATAAAATAAGATAATTTTGCAAATATTAAATTTTTGCTGGGAAACAGGAGAAGATTACAATGGATAAAATTACCGTAAAAGATATAGATGTTCGCTACAAACGAATAAACACGGGCGACTTTATCTGTCTTACCGATATTGCAAAATATAAAAATCCGGAAGATCCGCGATTTATAGTGTACAGCTGGTTGCGCAATAAAAACACCATTGTCTTTCTCGGCTTGTGGGAGGAATTGCATAATCCCGATTTTAACCGTGCCGAATTCGATACGGTTAAAAATGAAGCTGGGCTCAACTCCTTTATGATTTCCCCGCAGAAATGGATTGAGAAGACGGGCGCTATTGGTATGACCGTTTCCAGCGGCAGATACAATAGCGGCGTATATGCCCATCAGGATATTGCTTTTGAATTTGCAAGCTGGGTTTCAACCGAATTTAAGCTGTATTTCATTAAAGAATTTCAGAGGCTCAAGGAAGAAGAGCAAAAACAACTCGGTTGGTCTGCCAAAAGAGAACTTGCCAAAGTTAATTACCGCATACATACGGACGCCATAAAAGAAAACCTTATTCCCGCAGAGCTTACACCCACTCAAATAAGCTATGTATACGCTAATGAGGCTGATGTGCTTAATGTGGCGCTGTTTGGTATGACTGCCGCTCAGTGGCGAGAACGCAATCCCGGTAAGAAGGGCAATATCCGCGATTACGCTACGATAAATGAGCTTATTTGTCTTTCAAATATGGAGAATATCAACGCAGTATTGATACAGGATGGCGTTCCGCAGTCGGAGCGTTTGCAAAAGTTAAACAAAATTGCAATTTCTCAAATGAAAGTTTTGAGCGAAACAGGCGGCAGGAAGCTGTTGAAGTGAATTAAAAGTAATGACAGAAGAATACATTAGGAAATTATTTGACAACAATAAAGAAATTTTATTCTTGCCTGTAGAGGTTTCTTCCGGGAATGAAGTGTATCCTACACTATTTGCTCTTTGGCAAAAATACATAGATTTTCTAAATCATACACCAGAACTTTTAGATTGTGTTTCGGAAGCAGAATTTCAAATCAATCATTTAAAAACATGTATTGAATCCTATTTTAGCGGGAATTTTTATGTCGCCGATGAAGCAATTAGGGCTATTTTAACTCGGATTGCTCAGCGTAATAATAGCAGTATTATTACTAATTTGTTTGATTTATATATAGATAATGAAAGTCATCAATGGTTTCGCGTCAGACAAGGTTCTACTGCTGCAAATTTTAAGCGTAAAGATATGAAGCATGTTCCGTATTCCTTGCGCGAAAAGGTTGGCAATACGCGATATAGTATAAGCGGGATTCCGTGCTTATATTTAGGCAATTCTATTTACGTTTGCTATTGTGAGAATGGCAAGAGTGATATTAACCAAACTTGGGTTAGCAGATATGCCCCTCGGAGGTCTATTAAGATTTTAAATCTTAGTACGACGGCTTTTGAATTAGCGAATGCGACTATATTTATTAAGGGGCTGTCAAATGAATCTTCCAAGGAAAGTAAATATAATAGTATTGTAAAGGAATACTTCTCTAACTGGGTTTTACAATCCGCTTGTAGCATACATGTTAGGCGGAATAACTCCCCAGCATTTAAAGAAGAATACATCTTACCTCAACGTATTATGATGATGTTGCCAAACTTTAATTTGGATGCCATAATGTATTTCACAGTTCAAGATAAGGGCAGCTATGTGTCTCCGCTATCATGGATTTCTAAAAATTTAGCAATACCTGCCTTTGATTCTATAGAAAAAAATTATTCTAATAAAATACAAAGTATGTTTGCCATATCAGATCCAATAAATTTAGGCGTATATATTTATTCAAAAAATGAAAATAAACAGCGGTGTTACCCTAAAAATACAAATTCTGCAAGAACAAGTGAACCTATTACTATTAATGAGATATTTACAAGCTATAGTCAATCATTATATTATAGAGCCGAAATCGAGTTGATGAAGCTTGAGTATTGGAATGTTAGCGACAGAGCTCTTATAGAAAATGTTTTACCTCTAAATATACAGAAATAATGGTTGACACAATATACTATAAAATGGAGATGTTTATTATGAGCACTATGTCTGTAAACTTTTTATCAGAAAAATACGAGCTTCCTGCTAATATTTTACAATTTATCGAATACACCAAAAGATTTGAAAATTATCATGAGCAATTGATTCAATTGACAACGAGGTGTATGAAGCAAACCGCAGACACGGAAGGTATGCCTTTCCCGGATATGGATATGTTTTCTTCTCACCTTGAAAATATTGCAAAACATGTTATCGCTGAATTATCTGAAGCGAAAGTGTATGATGTGTCTATTGATGATTTAGTTAAAAATAACGAAGGATATAAGCAATTATTAGGTGCTAATATTCAAGCGCTGCAGAAAAGGTATGCAGCGTTACTTTCCAATATTCAAACTGTGGAAACGGAATACCAGCGAGCTTATGATCAAGCAGCAAATCAAGTAACTGGTTCTGGCGTTTTAATATGGACAAGTAGCCTCTCAAGCGCATTTGCATATGCCGCAGTAGAATCAAGTATTATAAAGCAACAGAGCAACAAAGCAAATTTGGAACTGAACGCAACAATTCAACAAATAAATAAAAGAAGTGATGCCCAGGGGCAAAAAGCTGTTTTTGAAATAATGTTTAATTATTTTTATCCAGAAGTTCAGAAAAGTATTGCCTGCTTTATATCCGAAGCGATGGAGATTTTTTTGAATGCGTTAGAAAGGCATGGAGCTTTTGACTATGGGGCGCTAAAGCAATACAATTTACCGCGCTCAAACGGACTGCTAAAAAATTTAGAAGTTGTAAACGATAAGGAAGCTCTATTTAAGCAGGCTTTTCTATGCTGTCCTTATAATCCTGATATATTTGCCAAATTAATAGATTACGATATTATTGACTATGATACTTTTGTCACAGCAAAAGAATTACTCATGGCAGACGTATTAAAAGAATATATATTAAAATTCTGTGGGGAGCACTTTACGAAATCAAGTAATTCAGTGGCGTTTATAAAAATTCTGTCTCTATTCGAAGAAAAGGATGATGGTTATGTTTGTAGAACTCTTTTGTCAAAGCAAATTAATGTTATCCAGAATAGATTGAACGGTATTTTGAATATTGTTGATAACAAACAAAATACAATTACATGGATAAAACTTAAAATCACACAAAATGCGTTAGAATTAAAATTTGTAACAGAAGAGAAATGCCGTGAACTTTTGCTTAACACATTTTATGATATTGCACCAAATAAGCTAATGCGTTTCCTAATTGAGCATAATATACTTACATTCCCTGCTAAATGCAATTTCATTGTAACCACGATAAAATATGATGATATTGTTGAATTTATTTCTGGAAAACTATTAAGCGAAGTTGTCTTAGCAATCAGCAAAATTATAAATCACAGCAGAGAAAGCCTGAGTGTTTCCGAAAAGCTAAAAATCACGCTCGAAGAAGAGGAAAAGTTATTAAAAAGTGAATTGGATAGTTTAAATGCAAAGATTAAAGATTTAGAAGGTCAATTAAAGCAATCTAAGCTTTTTGAATTATCAAAAAAGAAACAGCTGAAGGCTGAGATTGAGTCTTTGCAACGTGAGGCACAAAATATCAAAAATAATCCAAAAATCAGCGAATTAAACAAACAATATGATAGTCTTATGCATAAAGCAAAAGAAATATGGTATGACTAATTAGTTTCTTTATATAAGTTAAAATGTATATAATCGCGAAAACGACACCTTACGCTATCACTTGTAGGGGGTCGTTTTTTTGTTGCCTAAATTTTGATTGTGTCCGTTGAAAAACGCTCTCTGTCGTGGCTACTAAGTGAGTGACTGTGTATTCCGCAAGCAAAATATTTGAGAAAATTTAAAAACGCTACCCCCAAAAAGTTCACTTTTCGTGGCTATTAAGTGAGAGGCTTTGCACAGGCATAAATGAAATATAGATGAAATTATCGGAAACAGGTTGATTTTTAGCCGCTTTAATTGCCTACCTATTGTAGGGAGCTGTTTTTTTTGCGTAATTAGTCAGTAA